>JBIPLT010000316.1:0-3239 GCA_044368255.1 Flavobacteriales bacterium | reverse complement strand
TCAAGGTGGAATTTGGAATACTGCAGATTGCGATGGAGACGGAGTGATTAATGGAACAGAGGTTACAGATGGCACAGATCCAAATGATCCTTGTGAATTTATCACTGCAAGTATTACATTAACACCAAGCGCTGCATGGAATGCATTAGATTGCGATGGAGATGGAGTTACCAATGGAACAGAGGTTATAGATGGTACAGATTCAAATGATCCATGTGATTATTTAGTTGCAAGCATTACTTTAACTCAAGGTGGAAATTGGAGTGCTGCAGATTGCGATGGTGATGGTGTAACGAATGCAACTGAATTAACGGATGGTACAGATTCAAATGACCCATGTGATTACACCACTACAAGTATAACATTACCTCAAGGTGGAATTTGGAATACTGAAGATTGCGATGGAGACGGAGTTACCAATGGAACAGAGGTTACAGATAATACTGATCCAAATGATCCTTGTGATTACGTTGCGGCCAATGGTACACTTCCTCAAGGTGGAATTTGGAATACTTCGGATTGTGATGGTGATGGTGTGATTAATGAAACTGAAATTTTAGATGGAACAGATCCTAATGATCCATGTAGTTTTGTTGATGAGAGCATCACATTACCAATAACAGTTCCATGTATTGAAGGATTATTTGTACCAGATGGATTCTCACCAAACGGTGATGGAGTAAATGATGTAGTGGTGATAATTGGATTAGATAAATATCCTGATAATAAGTTTACAGTAATGAATCGTTGGGGTAATAAGGTTTTCGAAGCAGAGAATTATCAAAACGATTGGAATGGTACTAATCAGTTTGGGCTAACAATTGGTGGAGCTGAATTACCAATCGGCACTTACTTCTTCATCTTAGAATTAGGTCCAGGTGAAGAACCGTTATCAGGATATATTTACTTAAATAGATAAAATTTAATGGCGGGAGTAAAACCCCGCCTTAATAAAGAATCATATGAAAATAGCAATCAAAAAGAAAATCGTATTAGGACTGTTTAGTTTACTTGCGATTAATTCCTGGGCACAACAGGATGCGATGTATACGCATTACATGTACAATACGCTTTCTGTTAATCCAGGATATGCTGGAACTAGAGATGCGCTTACCATTACTGGTTTAAACCGTTCGCAATGGGTAGGTTTTGAAGGTGCACCAGTTACTCAAACATTAACATTACATTCTCCAATTGCCAATAAAAAAATTGGTCTTGGTTTATCAGTAGTGAATGATAAAATTGGTCCGGTAAAAAATACAATGATTAATGCTGACTTTGCTTATCAGATTAAGTTAAACTCTAAAAGTAAATTAGCTTTTGGTTTAAAAGGAGGAATTAGTATAACAAGTATTGGTTTGTCATCTTTAGAAACTACAACTTCTAATGATATTTCATTTTCGAGTAGTATAACAAGTAAGATACTTCCGAATTTTGGATTTGGAGTTTATTACTATACTGAGAAATTTTACGCAGGAATTTCTACTCCAAAGATTTTAGAAAATAATCTTTCTGAAACCAATGGAAATTTACAAACAAGTTTGATTAACGAACAACGTCACTACTTTTTTATCGCAGGAACTGTATTTGATTTATCCAAAATGCTTCAGTTAAAACCAACCACTTTTGTGAAGGTTACCAGTGGAGCTCCCATTGAAGCAGATCTTACTGCGATGTTCATTTGGGATAAAAAATTAAATTTAGGAGCAATGTATCGTACAGGAGATGCTGCAGGTTTGTTATTGGGATATAATATTACAGAACAACTTTATGTAGGATATTCTTTCGATTGGTCATTTGTAAACAAGACGATGACATACAATAACGGAAGTCATGAATTAATGGTTCGTTATGATTTCATTTTCCATAATAATAAAAAAATCAAGTCACCTCGTTATTTCTAATTTATATGAAAAGTTCAATTATTTTTTCGCTTATAACTGTTTTAACTATACCTACTTTATCATGGGCACAACCCTTAGTAAAAAAAGGAAATAAAAGTTATGATTCATATAACTATAGTGAAGCTGCAGATAAATTCGAAGGAGCAGATTCAAAAACCATTGATGTGGAACGAAAACTAGCTGTAAGTTACTACATTAAAGGAGAATGGCAAAAGAGTGAAGAGTATTATGGAAAGGTTTACGATAGACAAGAAAAGAATGCAGAAGATATATGGAACTTTGCTCAAATATTAATGCAGAATGGAAATTATTCTAAATCTACTCAAGTAATGCAAGAGTTTATTAAAGTTGCTCCTGGAGATAAAAGAGCGATGGAATATTCTCAGGCAGGCGATTTTGTTTCGAATATAAAATCCAATGAATCAAATTTCACAATTGCTAATATTGGAATCAATTCAGATCACCAGGATTTCTCTACTTCATATTACAAAAATCAAGTGGTGTTTGCTTCTAGTCGTCATCATTCAACAGCAGTAAATCGTAAATGGAATGGCAATCAATTACCATTTTTAGATTTATATGTAGCGGATCTTCAAACTGCAGGTGAACTTTCTGAACCACTTAAATTTCCAAAATCAGTCAACAAAAAATTCCATGAAGGCCCTGTTAGTTTTAATAAGAACGGAGATTTCATGGTGTTGACCAGAGATAATTACGAAGGAAAGAGTAGTGATGGAGTTAAGAAATTACAATTATTTACTTATGAGTATAAAGATGAAAAATGGAGTTCATTAAAAGCATTTCCATTTAATAATAGTGAATATTCTGTTGGACATGCAAGTTTAACTTCAGATGGAAAAACGATGTATTTTGCTTCTGATATGCCAGGTGGAAAAGGTGGAGTGGATATTTATATTTCAAAGATGGATGGAAGTGGCAGTTGGTCTACTCCAGAGAATTTAACCGCTATAAATACAGAAGGAAATGAAATGTTTCCATTTTTTCATGAAGGTGGTTTATTGTTTTTTGCTTCGAATGGACATGTTGGTTTAGGTGGTTTAGATATTTTCGTGTCACAATTAAAAGATGGTAAGCCAGGTAAGTTTTTGAATGCTGGATCTCCTTTAAACACCAATCATGATGATTTTGGTATGATAGTAAATGAGGAAATGAAACAAGGCTATCTTTCATCAAATCGTGATGGAGGAAAAGGTAATGATGATATTTATTATTTCACAATGAAAAACCCTTATACTTTTGGAAAAACCATTAAGGGAAAAACAACGGATAAAGAAGGAAATTTATTGCCAGATGCAACAGTTGAATTAATGAAAA
>JBIPLT010000093.1:0-10400 GCA_044368255.1 Flavobacteriales bacterium | reverse complement strand
TTTTTACCGTTGAAGGAAAATTAATCGCAAAAGAATCATTTTATTATTCAGAAGGAATTAATCAACATACCTTAAATACTCAACCCGCAACTGGAATTTATTTTGTTCAACTTACCACCGACAATCAAACTTTTAGTCAAAAAATATTTATTAAATAAGATTATGAAAAATATAATTACTAGTGTATTTTCAATTTTATCATTGAGTGTTTGGTCACAAAATGTAGGAATTAATACAACGGGAGCGGCTCCAGTAGCCTCAGCGATACTTGATGTTTCTTCTACAACAATGGGAATGCTAACGCCAAGGATGACCACCGCGCAACGAACTGCCATTGCAGCGCCTGCTACTGGTTTATTTGTTTATGATACTACAACTGGAACGTTTTGGTATTTTAATGGTACAATTTGGAGGGAATTATTAAATACTGCTACAGGTTGGACAATTTTAGGGAATGCCGGAACCAACATCGCAACTAACTTTATGGGTTCAACAGATAATGTTGCCGTTGCTTTTAGAAGCAATAATGTAGAACGATTGAGAATAAATACCAACGGAGAAGTTATTGCAGGAAACACCGCATCACCGTATGCGGGAGACTTATTAGTTGGATATGGAACTGCTGCAAACCCATTTGGTGTTAATGGATATACTGCGCAAAATGGTTCCGGTACATGGGGTGAAGTTTTGGTGGGATCAACAACAAACTTTGCAGCAGTGCAAGGTGTTTATGGAGGCTCGGGAACTGGTGCTGGTGTTTTAGGAAATTACAATGGAACAAATACGAGTAATACTAGAAGCGGGGTTTATGGAATCTGTTCTACTCCAACAGCAAATAATGGTGGAGCAGGAGTACATGGATACAACGCCATTCCCACTGGAAACCAAAGAATGGGAGTATTAGGAACTTATAATGGAGCTGCCTATGGAATTGGTGTATATGGAATTGGATTTGGAGGAGGACTTATTGCAGGAAATAATGATGTTGCAGTGGTAGGCTGGAGAGCGAATAATCAAAACTATAGTGGATATTTTAATGGAAACCATGTAATTGCTAATGGAACAAAAACTGCTTCTGTGGGAACTACTAAAGGAAATCAATTGCTTTATGTAACAGAAACACCAGAGGTTTGGTTTGAAGATATAGGAAGAGCAAAATTAATTAATGGTCAAGTAACCGTTTATCTTGATTCATTATTTACTGAAACTATTTTTGTTGATGAAACTCATCCAATGCATGTTTTTGTTCAGGCTGAAGGCGAATGCGAAGATTTATATGTGATTCCTGGAACTAATTCATTTGTTGTTAAGGAAAAAAACGGTGGTAATTCCAACGCATCATTTTCATTCAGAATAATGGCAAAGCGATTACATTTTCAAGATCATCGTTTCGGAAATGATCCGCTGTGGGGCGGAGGTGATACTCGTATTTATAATCAATACGCAGTACCACCACCTGTAGATTATGAAAAAAATGTATTGTTTCAAGAAGAACAACGTAAAAACTGGAAGCAGACACCAATGCCTGAAGGTTTTATTGAATATTTCAAAATCAAAGAAGAAACAAATAAACTTCAACTGAAAAAAGTAGAGACAAAATAAATCATTTCTCGAACAAAATCTCATCCTCTTCAGAGATAAAGCTGATTTTACATTCTTGGGATTCGTTAAAAGATAATTTGACGAATCCCTTTTTTTTGTCGTTTGAAAAAATATTTTTAAACCTCGTTTTTTTTCTTAATTTATTCGATTTGCTCCCTGCCCCACTCACGATATGGAAATCATCGGTTTCGGTGATATATTGCAAATTATGATCATGTCCAGCTAAAAAATAAACACCTTTGTGTTTCTCTAACATCGTTAAAAATTTCTCTCGGTATACTTTGTAAAATGGTTGATCTATATCTTGAGATAACCAACGATCTACCCCAAATTTTCCTACTAAATAAAAGGGTGTCCAGTTAAACAAAAAACGCAAAGGCTGTCGAAAACGGGAATGAGAACCATTGGTAAAAAGAGGATGATGTGAGGCAATAATTATTTTTTTACCCTCCTTTTCTTTTTGAAATACTAAAGAATCTAAATGATGAATAAGTTGATTGATTTTTTCAACTTTCAGTTTTCTATTTATTCCTTTAATTTTTTGAAAGTAATATTGGCTATCAAACATGATTAATGACAAGCTTGAAGTTAAATCAAAAGTCGCTTCCAAATCTTGATTTCCTTCACCTCCCCAAATGTAAACTGGTTGGTGATTCTTGATGTTTTTCACTCGAGTAGAATCTGTAATATATTTACTCATTACTATTTCTTCATTCTTGATACTTTGAATGGCATTTCTTTTTTTCTGTGCTTTCCAATCATGATTACCGGGAACCATAAAAACATTGCCATCATATTTTTTCAAAATAGTTAATTGAGAAACCAAATTAGCGGCTGCAGGATGCGCATAAGGATAATCAATATTTTCTAACTCTTTTGCATTTATGCCCTGTGGATAACAATTATCACCCAAAAAAACCAATGTGCTGTTTGAATCCGATTCAATATGCTTTTGCAAAACCTTTAAGACTTTTCCTGGCTTGGGGTCGTTTCCCGCATCCCCAATCAAATAAACCGTATGGGTTTGCGCATAAAGGCACGAAATATGCATGAAACAAATAAAAATACCTAAAAATAAAATTTTATTTCTGCTTATAATCATATTCGAAAATGATGTTAATTAAGTCTAAAAATACCTAAACGTTTCAAAATACGTTAACTTTACTGCGATGAAACAAGGATTATTATTTATTTTTCTCATGACCTTTTTTGGATTACCAACCGTAAAGGCTCAAAATGATTGGCTGAATGAAGACAATAAGCCAAGAGACACTGCATCTAGGCCAACTTTAGTTCAGTTTTCTGGAATCATTGTAACGGCAGATAGTCTTAAACCTGTTCCGTTTGTGAATATTATTGATAAAACCACAAGACGCGGAACCACGAGTGATTATTTTGGATTTTTCTCTTTCGTAGCGCAAGAAGGTGATACTATCCTCTTTTCTTCTATTGGATTTAAAAAAGCGCAAGTAATTATTCCTGATAGTTTGACTGAAGAAAGATATTCATTGATTCAATTAATGCAAGGAGATACGATTATTTTAGCTCCTGCACACATATTTCCATGGCCAACAAAACCCGAATTTGAAAAAGCATTTTTAAATCTTGAATTACCCGTTGATCCCATGTTGGCAAGAGCAGAAAGAAATATGTTGCTGGCCGACATGAAAGAATCCGCAATGGCTATGAGCAATGATGGAAATATGGCATTTAGACAAACGATGCAACGAGAATATACCAAAATGTATTATGCCGGCCAAGTTCCTACCAGTAATTTATTAAATCCAATTGCTTGGGCGCAATTTGTTCAAGCATGGAAACGTGGAGATTTCAAAAGAGAATAATTACGAATTATATTTTTTGATTTCCGCTAGCGTTATTCTCTTCTCATAAATCGCTTTTCCAACAATCACTCCAAACATATTCAATTCTTTCAAAGCATAAATAGATTTCATATCAGCTACTCCACCACTAGCAATTAATTTTAATTGAGGATTATTTATCAAAATAGTTCGATACAATTCCACATTACAACCTTTTAACATTCCATCAAGAGAAATATCTGTACAAATACAATATTGAATTCCTTTTAAAGAGTATTTCTCAATAAATGAAAAAACATCCTCTGTTGTTTGTTCTTGCCAACCCGAAATAGCAATTTTTTCATTTTTACAATCCGCTCCCAAAATAATTTTATCGGAACCAAATTTATTAATCCAGTCACTAAAAACATTTTCATTCGCAACAGCAATACTTCCACCCGTAATCTGTGAAGCACCATTTTCGAAAGCAATTTTTAAATCTTCATCAGATTTTAATCCTCCTCCGAAATCTATTTTCAATTTGGTATGTGTAGATATTTCATTTAGAATCCTCCAATTCACAATATGCTTTGCTTTAGCTCCATCTAAATCCACTAGGTGAAGATGAGTGATTCCATTTGCCTCAAATTCTTTAGCTACTTCTAACGGGTTTTCATTGTAAATTTTCGACTGAGCATAATCACCTTGTGTTAATCGAACACATTTGCCATTTATAATATCAATTGCTGGAATGATTTTCATAGTTAATCAAATATTTGACGAAACAAGGCTAAATTCGGCAAAACATCTTTTGTTCTTTTCTTTTCTAATTCAAAAAAATATTCACCCACTTTTTTCATTAAAGGCATAGCCATTTCTGTGTATTCATATTTATCATCCCCTAGAATTTCGTCCTTATTCGTATAAATTCTCATACTCAAGAAAAATTCGGTTTTAGATTCATCATCTGTAAAATACATACAATCGGTGGAAAAACCATAAGCTTGACCGACGATATTTACCATCCTAAATTTAGCATCAATTTTAGTGGTATCTTCTCCATTAAAAAGAAAAATATTTTCGCCATCTGCATAATGATCATAAATAGAATCAAGCGGATTTACATGTTCTCGAGGGTAATTTCCTAATTTACGAATAAGAAATTTATACGAATTGGTGTTCATTTGATAAACCTGATTGGAATTATTTGCTTGAGGAAAAATTAGCCTCTTCATCATTTCATGTAAATCAGTAAGTAAAATACGATTGTGATCTGAGAAATCTCGAGGAGAATTGACTAAACCGTTTTTACCAAAATATTGTTTGCCTACTTTTATCCCTGCCACTTTTACGTGATTAGCCGAATTCCATTTCTTTTCATTGCCATGATAAATTATCACATCTTTATCATTTAAAATATCATAAGCTACAGAAGTAGATTTTTCTTCACCTTCACACCACAAAAATTTACGAGTTAAACTACTTTTTTCGAATCCATAATTTGATAACCAACTGGTCAAATAATCACCTCCGGCCATTTCAAAAAGTTTATTGTAAGCCTCATTATCGCTATAAATAAGCATAGATGAAATTAAATCATTTATTGAAGGACGAATTTTACGATGATAAATTTTTACTGTTGTATTGACTTTTGGTACACTTTTCTCATTCAAATTATTCCATTGATAAAAATCATTTAAGGTAATTCGGTATTTCTTTGCAATACTACTCCATGTTTCATTTTTTTGTATTCTATGATACTCGAAATTTAAGTTTTCATACAAATGATTACAATAAGAAACTGTATCTAACTTTAATTTCATACTTCCATTTACATTATAAAATGGGGCCTTTTGAATCATTTCAGAAACTGCAATGGCTAAAGGCAACTTAACTACACTCGCAGGATAAAAATAAGAGGTTGAATCGCCTAAATGAAAGTTTTTAAAAGTTACGTCACCATTAAGGTTACGATTAATTTGGGTGTAAACAATTTCAAAACGATATTTTTTATACTTCTTAAAAACTTTTTTGAATCCCGATTCCTTTTTTAAATTTCTCCAAAGCAAAGCCTCCTCTGATCTAGAAGCACGAACATTTTGTGAAACTGAAAAATGAAAAATAAAAAATGAAAAATAAAAGAATAATATGTACTTAAAGAATTTCATTGCACGCTTTTTCTAACCATCAACTGATGATTCTGTCGTTTATCTCCAAACCAATGATAACCTAATCGGAAAGGTAATTTCAAAGTATTATCCCAACCCATTTTTTTATACGCAGAATCCAAATCTTCTTGAATAGTATGGTCCGAGAAATCTTTAACAGGTCGTGTATACTCTCCAAACAATGTTACCTCCCACTCTGGGTTATTATTGAAAAACTTATAGGGAATTCCAGTGTCATCTTGAAAAATGGAAACACTCTTACTCATCACCAACGTTCGCATTTGAGAGAAAGTAGAATACTGCATTAAATAGGAAGCTGATTTTATAAAAGTATTTACTTTACCTAATTCATCTAAAAAGAAAACCAATCCCGGATTTTTTTTCAATCCTTTGTCCGAAATATCTTGATTGAAATAATAAACGGAAGTGAAAAGCGAATCATTTGGTTTCTTAATGATAAATTCCATTCCCTTTACAACTGTTTTTTCATTTCCAGTAAAATTAGCCGTTTTAAAAACCACACCATGATCATCCACTCGAATAGAATTTGATTGAATCAACTCACAGCCTGTTCTCTCAAAAAAAACATAAAAAATAGGAATAATTCCCATGGCCGAAGAAGAAGTTAAATCTCCCGACATATGGTTGGTGATGAAATAACTTTTCTGATAAATATCTCTCAAAGCATTATCTACATTAGCTAAAAATAATTTCTGATTCGCATCACTTAATTCATGAATTTTTGGCAATTCTACAATTGGTTCTAAAGCACAAAAAACATAAACAGGAGCCTTAGGATACAAAACAAAAGCATGTACAAAATCTGGTCCACTAAAAGGATAAAACAATGGCATTGTATCACCCACTACCGTAGAAAAATAACTTTCCTGCCAATTACGCATATGAACTAATCTAGATTTTTCTATTTGATTCCAATTTTTATCGGTCTTTACTTTAAAATTTTTCCAAAACACTTTCTCTTCCGATTTAGAAAACTCATTCAATTCTTTTTGTTTGACACCTGCAATAAATTTAGCAGTTGGATCAGCCATTGGATCCGTTTCAAAATGCAAGGTATCTCTTGGATTAACCTTTTTTTTCGTTCCGGGATTAACTTCATCGTATGTTTTCTTCTCCTTCGTTTCATTGATACAGGAAAAAAGAAATATCGCCAATAGGATATAAATTATTCTACTCATTTTTTCTTTTGAATTAAAAAGAAAATTACTAATCCAGAAACAATTGTCAATAATGAATACACTAATTTATAGGGATCATCTTTGGCAAAATAAATAATCATCCAACAAGTAGCAATAACAAAAATAGCTGGAGTAATAGGATATCCCCATGCTTTTACTGGGCGTTCCATTTCAGGATGACGATAGCGAAGAATGAAAACACCAATAACAGTGAGCATGGAAAAAATTAATAAGGTTATTCCAATATAAGCAATCATTGCTTCAAATGAAGAAATCATTACTACTAAAATGGAAAAGGAAGCTTGTAATAAAATGGCAAAAACTGGAGTTCCCCCTTTTCCCTTTCTGGTTAACCAAGAGAAAAATGAATAATCATTACCCATTCTTTCGGTTACTCTTGGTCCCGCAATAACCATAGCGCTCATTGTAGAAAGCAATGCTAAACTAAAAATTCCAGAAAAAACCATTCCCCAACTTGCACCCATCACATGTTCACTCACCACATTTCCAATTTCTAATTGGCCAATCATTTTATCGGCAGGAGTTGTATATAAAAATACAGCATTCAATAAAACATAACAAACCATAACGGTAACCGTTCCTACCAATAATGATAGAGGCAAATTTTTCTTTGGATTTTCCATATTCCCCGCAATGTATGCAGAAGCATTCCATCCAGAATATGCATACATCACCCAAACTAAAGCCCCTGCAAATGGCAAACTAAAAATATAGTCCCAAGAATTTTCACTTGGAGCAAAAGAAACTCCACTTGTTTCATAACCCGAAATAAAAAAAGGCATGACGCAAAAGAAAACAATCAACAATAATTTAATTGCTGTTAAAATATTTTGAGTGATACCTCCTGCTCTTACTCCAATTAAATGTATTGCTGAAACAAATAAAATAGCCACAATGGAAACAATTTTAAAATGGTGAAATTCCCATCCACCAATTGTGGTTACTGCTTCTGTATCTACTCCTAAAATAGGTGCTGAATATTTTCCAATGGCAATAGCAGCCACTGCAATGGGAGCACCGAAACCTGCAAATAAAGAAATCCATCCACTCGTAAATCCTAATGCTGGATGATAAATTTTAGAGAGAAACAAATATTCTCCACCTGATTCTTTTAGCGATGTGGCAATTTCTGCATAAGCCACTGCTCCGCATAATGCAATTAAACCTCCCAAAAGCCATATCGAAAGAATTGCAAATGGATCTGGAATTCCGTCGGGATAAGGTAATAATTGAAATCCGATGGAAGTAAAAACTCCGGTTCCAATCATATTTGCAATGACCATCGTGATGGCAACCGACTTGGTGTATTTCTGATTCTCCATTTTTCTTTTTACTTCAAATTTTCTTCTTTTTTACAACTTAAATCAGTCATACTAATTAATTGCTCTACATGATTTATTAATCGCCTACTCTTCTAACATTTTTCTCCAATAATCCGGCACATGAATTGTGGTTTTCTTATGATAATCAAAACAGACCAAAACAGACAATCCATCAGCCTTTATAATTTTATTCTCTTCTTTTTGAATAAAAACTTCATAACAAACCTCTAAACTTTTAGTTCCAATTTTACTGCACCAAGTTTCAATTTGCAATTGATCATGCAATAAAACTGGTTGACGATAATTGATTTCATTTCTTGCTAATAAAATACCGAACGTATTCCAATCCCATTCTTTTCCAGCAAAAGTTTCAAACCATTTCATTCGGGCTTGTTCAAAATAACTTAAGTAAACCGCATTATTCACATGTCCCATCACATCAATATCAGCAAAACGAATTTCGGGTGAGGATAAAACAGATTTAATTTTCATTTTAAGACAATGGATTTAAAACAACACTAAAAATAATTAGCGAATTCACATCTCTCCCAAATAAAAATTTATCAATGGCCTCAGGCAAATTTCTTGCTCTAAAATAAGAGGTGATTAACTCATTGCTATCTTTTTCACTCCATTGAATGGTAAAAGAAGATTCACTTACTTTATATTGCTTCACATAATCCAACATTCTTTTTAGTGCATCCACATTATCATAACCAACTACGGCATGAAACAAAAAAGATTGCTGGTGACGTGGATTCAGTGTCATCAAATTTAATTGAACTTTATTTTCATTAGCAATAAACTCAAATTTTATTGAATTAGTTTCTAAACCGCCTAAAAAAGTTTGAATATCACTTTTTAATTTTTCTTCTTCGTTGTAAATCATAATTTATCTAATTTTTCAAATTCTGAATTATTGGAAATATATTCAGGAATCAATCCTTTCAACTTTTTGACCATTTCAATATTATTTTGCTTTCCAAAAAGTGAAATTAATTCAGCAACTTTATTAAATAATTCTGTGTGATTTTCTGGCTCATCGCGAGTAATCATAATTTGCGGATGATGGGTAGGCAAAAGTTTTTCACCAGAAGTCAAAAGTTCTTCGTATAATTTTTCTCCAGGTCTTAATCCTGTAAATTCAATTTTAATATCCTTGTCGAGCTCCAATCCACTTAATAAAATCATGTTTTTTGCAAGATCAACTATCTTAATACTCTCACCCATGTCAAATAAATAAATTTCTCCGCCATTGCCCATTGTTCCTGCTTCTAATACTAATCGACATGCTTCGGGAATAGTCATAAAGAAACGAGTCACTTCTGGATGAGTCACCGTTATTGGACCACCATTCTCAATCTGTTTACGAAATAAGGGAATTACTGAACCATTAGAACCCAAAACATTTCCAAAACGAGTACAAACAAATTTAGTTTTCCCTTCAGTATTTTTTGCTCCCACATACTTTTCGGCTAATCTTTTACTAGCCCCCATAACATTGGTTGGATTCACCGCTTTATCAGTACTGATCATCACAAATTTCTCTACACCAAATTCTATTGATAAATCTGCTAAAATTTTTGTGCCTTTAACATTTGTATTGATTGCTTCTGAAGGATTAACCTCCATCATAGGCACATGTTTATAGGCCGCGGCATGAAAAACAACATTGGGTTGAAATGCGCTAAATACATTTCGCATCCTTTCCTCATTGGTAATATCTGCAATTACAGCTTCGGTAATGTCACCAAATCCTTTTGATTTTAATTCTGTTTCTAAATCATACAAGGGCGATTCCGCTTGATCTAAAATAAATATTTTCTTCGGTTGAAATGAACATAACTGCCTAGAAATTTCACTTCCGATAGAACCAGCCGCTCCAGTTACTAAAATAATTTTTC
Source organism: Flavobacteriales bacterium (assembly GCA_044368255.1). Classification (GTDB taxonomy): domain Bacteria; phylum Bacteroidota; class Bacteroidia; order Flavobacteriales_D; family UBA2798; genus CAMBFX01. Next base: position 382 of record JBIPLT010000093.1, on the reverse strand, counting down.
CTGAAATATCTTTACGAATATTTTCTTCACCTAATTGAATCGTCTTTCTACCTAATAAATCTTCAATCTTTACTTTACGAATTTGTTTAAGATTAAATCCACCATTTATCCAGTTTTGAATCGGTGGAACGGTTAAAACTTCAATATTTAATCGCAAACATTCATCCACTAACTTTCTTTTCTGATCTGGATCTGGATTCATCATCGCTACAATAACCGATTGAACATTTTTTTCCTTCAAAAAACTTTCAGACTTAAAGGATGTAAAATTGGAATTCCTTCCATTGCCTTACCTTGCTTTGATACATTATCATCAAAAAATGCAATTACTCGAATACTTGAGGCAGCATCACTATCTAATGTTCTTTTAGTAATCAATCCC
>JBIPLT010000418.1:0-3285 GCA_044368255.1 Flavobacteriales bacterium | reverse complement strand
TTGCCAATCAGCCCAATCACTATATTGAATTGGTAATTCATCTAGATCTACAGAGCTTTTGTTGATTTCTAATTGATACGCTTTTGATAAATCGCTCGTTAGTAAAGCAAGAGAAATTCCATCAGCAGCGTGATGATGTAGTACGAAACTGAGAATTGACTCCTCATTGTCTAACAGATACAAATTTGCTCGAACAGCAAAATCTTGATTAATTAAAAAAGGCCTGGCGATATCCTGTTCGATCAGACCGCGTGCAGATGAGAGTCTCTCATTAACGGCTAATTCATACAGTTTTGTAACATATAGAATTGGTGAAGAGTTTGAAATTTCTAAGAGAAAACCTTCAGCATTTGCTGATTCGTTTTCGATGATGATAGTTCTTAGAGTTTCGTGTTTTGAAACGACGCGTGTGACGGCATTTTGTAACGCACCAACATCAATTTTTCCGTGGATTCTAAAAGCAATAGGAATGTTATAGGTTGCCGAGGGCCCTTCTAGCTTATCGAGTGCCCACAAACGTCGCTGGCCATATGACAAAGCGACAGGAGTTAACATTGGTAATACTGTTGGTACATGAGAATTCACGCTGTCATTCCTTATTTCTACGACCACGACCCTTTGTAAGGGTTGGTTTTTGTTCTATTTTTGTTTGTTCCAGTTCCTGAGCGAGCGCATAAGGTGTTGGATTTTCAAAAATGAATTTCAATTCAAGCGTTCGGGTTGTTTCTTGCCTTAATCGCGCAATCAGACGCATAGCGGAAAGCGAATGGCCTCCGACAGCAAAAAAACTATCATCTATCCCAACCTGTTGTGCTCCAGTGATTTCTTCGAAAAGCTTACAGATCATTATTTCGTGAGAGGTCGAGGGCAAACGTTTGAGCTTTGATGGGGAGATCGCTGAGGGAGCGGGAAGTAATTTTTTATCTAATTTTCCGTTTGGCGTAAGCGGTAAGTGTTCCAGTATGACGAAGTGTGCTGGAATCATGTTGGGAGGTAATAAAGTATGCAAACTGTTGCGCAGCAAGTCTTCATCTAGGGATGATTGACTCGGTGTCAAAGTTAAATAGGCGACTAGGCTGAGATCTGCGCCTATTTGTCTCGCAATCACGACTGCTTGACTGACCTCTTTGAAGGTTGCTTTAATCGCGTGCTCAATTTCACCCGGCTCAACTCTGAATCCTCGGATTTTGAGTTGATCGTCGGCCCTACCTTTGAATTCTATTGCGCCAGATGGAATCCTGCGACCTAGGTCTCCAGTACGATACATTCTTGACCCCTGCGGCTCGAATGGACATGCAATAAAACGCTGAGCGGTTAGCGCACTTTGACCGAGGTAGCCTCGAGCGACCCCAACTCCAGATATGTAAAGTTCTCCAACAATGCCATCAGGGACAATATCAAGTGCTTGATCCAGTATGTAAATACCATAGCCTTGAAGTGGAATGCCAATTGGTGCAGGGATTGAGAAATCTGTGACTTTCTCTGTATTAATTTTGTGGTGACTCGCCCATATAGTTGCTTCGGTTGGTCCGTAAAGATTTGTGACGGGTCCGATTCGTTCGAGTTTTTTTGCAATGTCCTGGGGTAGCGCTTCTCCACCTGTTAATACATTGAGATGATGAATAGATGTTTCGGATAGCATCAATTCCCATAGCGAGGGCGTTGCTTGCAGAGTCGTAATTCCGTATTTTTGCAAGGTTAAGCCAATTCTTCGCGGGTCACGACTTTGTTTTGAATCGAGCAACACAATCGTTGCGCCCGTAATGAGTGGAAGAAAAATTTCCAATGCCGCTATATCGAAACTGATCGTGGTCACCGCAAGCCAACGATCTGTATTTTTAAGATTGATATGCTGATTGATTGATTCTAGAAAAGAACTGAGTGAGCCGTGACTGACACATACTCCCTTAGGTTTGCCGGAACTACCTGAGGTGTAAATTACGTAAGCTGAGTTATTTGCATACACGGGCCGAATCAGGGGCAGTATGTCGAGAGGCATTGATTGCAAAGAATCAATAAATACCGGATCATCTATTTCAAGGCGATTGAGTATCTTCCTATGTTTTTCGGGGTTATCGTGGGTATTTGATTGGTCTGTTGTTACATGGTCTGTTATGACTCGCAGTGATCTAGAAGTGATTAGCAAATCACTGCCGCTATCTTCAAGCATGAAAGCAATGCGATCTTTCGGATAATCTCGATCGATGGGTAAATAGGCAGCCCCTGTTTTATTGATCGCTAGCAGCGTGATCAATAAGCTGGGTGTTCGCTCAATCATCACTGCGACAAGAGACTCCGCCCCTATGTTCTTAAGAATGAGGAGGTTTGCTAATTGGTTCGACTTTTGCTCAAAATCTTCGTAACTTAGTTGTGTCTCATTTTCATCGTTTGAAAAAATGACCGCGGCATGCTTTGGGTTTGTGTGAGCCTGTAGAGTCAATAAACCCGAGATGCATATATTTTTTTGCGTGTTCGGCAAGCTCGGGGTTCGAGCGCGTTTAGCAAGTATCGACTGGCCTACCTCGCTCACAAGGCTGTATTGAGCAAGGCTTCTGTGTGGGTGCTCAAGAATTTGTTCCAGAATATTCTTAAACGACTCGCACCAGACCTTAACTGTATCTCGTTCAAACAAATCTGCGTCATACTCTATCGCGCCCTCAAAAACCTCATTCGTTTTAGGACCGATGTAGAGTGTCACATCAGTTTTAGCAGTTGGGAGCTTGATTTCCTGCGCTTCGCATTTGATCTCAGGTAACTCTAGTTTTTTGGCCAGTTGATGTTGATAAATCATCATTGCCTGAAAAACAGGCGTGTAAGCTAGTGATCGCTCAATTTTTAGTCCTTCGACTAGACGCTCAAATGGCAGTTCTTGATCGATTAATGCAGACTCAACTGTTTTTCTAACTTGATTGATGAGCTCGACCCCAGAGGTCTGACTCTCAATAGCTACAGGTAGAACCAGTGTATTGACTAGGAAGCCAATCATTTCATCCGTTTCTTTTAAGGTTCTTCCCGCGACTGGTGATCCTATTACTACTTTTGATTGACCAGATAGCTTGCCAAGTGTTAACGCAAATACAGATAAAAGTAATGTGAATATCGTGCTTTGTTCTTTCCTGGCCAAAGCATGAATTTTTTTGCTAGTTTGTTCAGTCAGCGCAAATGGAAGAAGTCCAGCATGACGGCTTCGATCAGGCGTTCTCGGGTGATCTAGCGGCAGAGTCAATAACTCAGGGGCGAGATTTAGTCTCTCTTTTACGCGATGTATTTGGGCATCGAATTTTT
>JBIPLT010000314.1:0-3286 GCA_044368255.1 Flavobacteriales bacterium | reverse complement strand
AGAAAGCAATGCAAAAGGCAAAGTGATTTTATGATTGTTCGTATCCAACAATTTGATTCCATTCTCAGAAATACATTTTTTCGAGCCTGATGTGTCAATAGAAAAAACTTCTTCTTTTTCTACCTTTCTTTTTATCCAAGAATATTCGGATGGCAAAATATCCTTGGTGGTTTTCCATTTTAGTGGTTTCATTTTTTTAAATTTTTAGGATGATTAATAGGAGATATTAAAAAGATTTCTAGAATAGTTGGGCTTATCTTCATGCGTCAATTCGCGAGTAGAAAATAAATGGCCGGCATTTCTTTTTAAGTTGGAACAAAAACGAAATGCTTTTTGGTTGATGATATTCGCGGTTCCCGAATTTTTACCGAAATCTCTTCCTGCATTGCGCATTTCGTGTGTGGTATACCAAGTAACACCATTGAACAAACCGAAAGCATTATTTCCTAATTCACGCATTTCTCTATATATACTTTTTCGCAAACTTTTCATGGAAGGTGATTGGCCAAAAACTTCTTGAAATGACCTTGGATTATCTTTTACCAACATCATATGAATTTCCCGAATCAATCTTTCCACGGTATCTTCGGTAACTTTAACCGAATCCATTCCATCGAAGGAATCATAGAGTAAATTTTTGCTTTTTTTATAATTTGCAATTATTACATTCACCTCTTCTAATTCGAATTCTATTTCGGAAGTATGTTTTTGTTGATAGACTTTTAAAGTGGAATAAAATTGATTCATGCAACGTATCAAAGTGCAGCCGGTTCCTACATAAAATGGACGTGTTCCATCGTGAGAATTACCAATGATCAAATATTCCTGCATAGGAAAACTATTCAATTTAAGTAAGGGGTTTATATTTTGTAAAAATGCAACCACTGTTTTACCTCCATTAAATTCATCGTAGCCTCGCAGCTTGAATAGACCGGTGGCTGTAATTGAATCTACCAAATTCATCAATCGTTGATTGGAGAGCGGACAATATTCTTTACTAACGATACCCATTAATTCACGATTATCGCTTCTAACTAATGCGTTTCTCGTTTTAGAAACTTGATCACTGATGATAATGGGTTCCACCTGAATGTCCCAATTAAGTGTTTGGGTTAGTTCGTTTTTCATAGTAGTATTTTTTAAAGTTTATTTCGTTTTATAGGTGATCAAATTTTGAAATGGATAGAAATAATGGATTGGTTGAATAAAAAGCGAAATATTCTTTTTCATTTTATTAAAAGTGTAAGCCAGGTTAGTGGCCATAAATATTTTTCCTCTAGTGGTTCGGTTATTTATTTTGCTAATTATTTTTACCATGTTTTATTCCTTTTCATAAATCCGAAATTGGATTTACCGATTGGATAGAACAAAGGTATTTTAAGTAAACAGTATTGTTAATATGGTTTGTTCAAATAAATCCATATTACCCCATTTAATCAATTATACTATTGAATAACAGATTTGTTTTTTTGTAAAAAAAATGGAGAATAAAAGGAATTGAGATGAAACTAGCGGTTTTGCTTTAGGGCAATGGCCTCAAAAAAAAGCTAACCAATGAAAATAAATTCGGATGGATAAATAAGGACTAAAGATTGGTGGCTACAAAACGAACGTAAGTTATACCACTAAAGATGATTTTTAATAAGCATTTTTCAAAACATTAACCAGTTTTTGAAAAACGTATTAATAATTTTATTACTTTAACTGAATGAATACAACTTCTAATTATAAATTTATCATTGACTTTTCTGTCGATAAAAATGCGGAATTATTCTATTATGAGTATCGAGAGTTTATCGATGAAAAAATAATGCATTGCTTAAAACTAAGTAATGATGGAGATCATTCCAACGCGACTATTCGTTTTCCAATATTATTCATAAATGATTTTAGTATAACAGAAATGTGGTTGAAAGTAAAAGAAGTGAATTCATCGGAGATTCGATTTGTGCTATTGGAAAATTTTCATTGAAAAAGATGATTTCATATATTCGTATTTCATCATTTTTTATGTCAACGAAATGCAAAGTTAGATTGGATTATTCAAGAACAATTAGGCGCACGGGTTACTCACTGCGCAAATGAGAAGGTTACAAATCGGCGCCTACAGGTCTTTTATATTTTCAACTTTGTTCTTAAATCATACAAGTAATGTTTTGCTTCATTTTTATTCATCTCATAATCTTCAGTTGCATAAAACTTAATCATACAACCCAATGTTTTGTTGCGAAGAACATACAATTTTCAAAAGATGAATTTGAATGACCTCTGTACAAATAAGTATTTTTTGGAATTATACAATGTCCGAATGTTTGATTTAAATCATTCATTTATGATTGAATTTAAGTTGTGCAAAAAGGTTTGCAGTTTACTAAATGAAAATGCAGCAAAACGGTTTGCAGATTGGCGATGGGCGAATCAGATGCACTAAACTGTTTTGACTGCATCAACGTTTATTCATTGCCCCATTGTTTCTATTGGCACTTCACCTGCCCTATTAGCAGGTGTTTTTATGGGGCGTTTTTTATTTTCTTAAATGTCCGTCTCAGTTCTCCCAACCACACTATGGTTAGCAGCGGAAAAACTATAAATGATATTTTATTAAAATTAGAAGCTGCCGCAAAATCAAAATGAATGAGATGTTGCAAAGCTCTTGTCATTCCGCAACCGTAGCACTCTATGTCTAAAAATAACACCGATAAACAAACCGATTGTCCGCTGTCGAAAAAGTCAGCGGGTAAAATTATTAAAACCAAAAAAAGTAATAACAACCCGCTGACATAAATTACTCGAAGTAATTTTTTTGTTAGCACTTACTAAATTGTTTTTTCATAACTACCACCTTTAGGTTTTAAGTCGCCCGTGATGATCATAATTAAGTCAATTTAAAATCAGTAAAACTTTTAATATTTTTATATTTATACCTTTCCGAACTTAAGGAAGTGAACATGGTTATGAGCTGGTTTTTATTTGTCTTGAAGTATTAATTCTTTTCCATCTTGTAATATTACAATTTTCTGTTTTTCCGTTCTAAAGTTTTCGTATTTAGCTCCGTAGCCTTCAACTTTCACAATATATTTTTTAAAGATTAAATAATTTTTAACTGTCGTAGTATAGTTCGGGTGAACTAAAACGTCATAATCCCCAGTACTCAGAGCTTTGTAGGCTGCAGCACCACGAACCTTGTTTAATCTAACTGCTTGAGCTAACTTTATGGGGTTTAATTGAGATAACATACTTGCTGATGCGTCTGTGCTATAATTAATCCCGTCCGCATAAGTATTAT
>JBIPLT010000313.1:0-3297 GCA_044368255.1 Flavobacteriales bacterium | reverse complement strand
TCTTACCTTAGCAAGGGGAGGAGTAAATACAAGGATGCTTAAAAATTCTATATTTAATTCAAATTGTATTTAAATATTGCAAAATTTTGTTTCGGAGATATCCAACTCCTCCCCTTGATAAGGGGAGGTGCCGAAGGCGGAGGGGTCCTTGAAAAATTCTCATTTTTCAAGCCATCTGCATCCATTCTCCTCTAATCGAAAAATCATTCAAATCAATATGTATTTTTCTTCCACGATTTTCTAAAGTAACGCCATCAAAATAAAATTCAGAAAGTACTTTTTGTAACCCGGTTACAACGGCCATTTCTTCGGTGAAATAATTATGCCCCACTGGATCTGATTTTTTACCTGTGAGTTCAATGATATCCACATTTTTTGGCAATGCTTTCATGCCTTCTTCATCCAAATGTCTTCCTAATCTTTTTCCAGATAAAAAGATAAATCTCGAAATCCAAAGCGCTACATCTTTTTTATGGCTAAAAATAATTACTCTTTTGGCAAATCGATGTAATTCTTCTTTGTTATCATTGGGAGTTTCATTCAAAGCATCGGTGTCAATATCTGCTCCTGTCATCACAATTCGATAAAAGAAATTATTTAATTATCCCTTTTTAATCATATTCGCTCCTTCCAAAAAATGGATACGTTGTGCTGTTTGCAATAAAATTTTACTTCCCATCGATTGAGAATGAAAAACAATTTTAGGTTCCCAATCGGCAAAAAGTGGATTAGATTTATTTTTCACAAAATGATAAAGTTTTAAAATAAAAACTGTTGTCATATTTGCCATTTTAGAAACATCGTCTCTTTCTCCGTATTTGTATTCGGTAAATCCTTGCGAAGGCCAAGTTAAAAAAATCAAGTCACCCACCGGAGAATGATAATTTCCAGCATGAGGAAAATAAGAATGAATCATCGGAACTACTTGCTTCACTTTTTCTTTCCGCGCATTATTGCCAAATCCATGTAAATAGATATAAAGTAGTTTATCCGTTTTTTTTAGATTCGTAAATATTTCCTCAAACATGGATGCGGTATCTTTACCGGGTTTATAATTTCCCGAAGAATATTCTTTAAAATGATTAGCCTCTTCGTAATTATTATTGGTAATGAAATGGGGGAAATTTGTATGGAATTCACTTCTATCATGTTTATCATTGGGCTTGGAAATAGTATATCTTCCTATATTGAAGAATTCAAGACAACTATCGTCTTCATTTTGGTTTTTAATTGCCTTTGTTCGATAAATAATTTTTCCATCTATTTCAAATAAATGACGGCTAGAAAGCACATAGGGACGAATAATTTCCATAAATATGTTTTTATGAAGATAAAAAAATATTAAATCACCAACAATAAAAATTAAACCAAGCAAAAGGTTTTCGTTTTATCACTTTTAATTTTCGGAATTCAGTTTGCAAAAAAAATGGATCAAAATTAGAATTGATTCTCATGGCAATTTTTATTTTGATAGATTCTTGATTATTTATTTTTAAACTACAAACAAAAATATAATACGATGGAATTTATGTTCGTTTTTCCCTGTTCACTTTAAATACAAATTTTATTCTTGCAATGATATCGATAAGGTTTATATCCGAATTTAGGTTGCAATTGGAGCACAATGATGGAAAAAGATTTTAGACTGGAACAAAACGATTCGCAGAACTATATTAACTACTTATTCGATAAATGAAATAATGGGTATAAAAAAGCCCCGGTTTCCCGAGGCTCTTGTATTTAATTCTTCAAATCATTAAATCTACAAATGATAAAATCACAAGTGTATCACTTCACCATAAGCAGCTGCAGCCGCTTCCATCACTGCTTCACTCATGGTTGGATGTGGATGAACGGTTTTAATAATTTCATGTCCGGTAGATTCTAGTTTGCGCAGTGCAACAATTTCTGCAATCATTTCGGTTACGTTTGTTCCAATCATGTGTGCGCCTAAAATTTCTCCGTATTTAGCTTCGAAAATTAATTTTACAAAACCGTCTTTTGCACCAGCGGCAGATGCTTTTCCAGAAGCCGAGAAAGGAAATTTACCTACTTTGATTTCTATTCCTTTTTCTTTCGCTTGCTTTTCTGTCATTCCAACAGAAGCTACTTCAGGGCTGCAATAGGTACAGCCTGGAATATTATTATAATCCAAAGGCTCTGGATGATGTCCAGCAATTTTTTCTACGCAAATAATTCCCTCGGCAGAAGCAACGTGCGCTAAAGATTGGCCCGGAACGCAATCTCCAATCGCAAAATAACCTGGAATATTTGTTTGATAAAATTCATTGACTAAAATTTTTCCTTTGTCAGTGACAATTCCTACTTCTTCTAATCCAATATTTTCAATGTTTGCTTGAATTCCAACTGCAGAAAGTACGATATCACATTCTAAAATTTCTTCGCCTTTTTTAGTTTTCACTTTCACTTTGCATCCTGTACCATTTGTATCTACTGATTCAACAGATGATTCGGTCATGATTTCAATGCCTTGTTTTTTCAATGATCTTTCTAATTGCTTAGACACTTCTTCATCTTCTACAGGAACGATATTAGGCATGAATTCCACAATAGTAACTTTTGTGCCCAATGCATTGTAGAAATAAGCAAATTCAACACCAATAGCACCAGAACCAACCACCACGATTGATTTGGGTTGAGTGGGTAAGGTCATTGCTTCTCTGTAGCCAATAATTTTCTTTCCGTCTTGAGGCAAATTAGGTAACACACGTGAACGTGCACCAGTAGCAATAATAATACTTTTAGCTTCTATGATTTGTGTTTTACCATCTTCGCTAGTCACTTCAATTTTCTTTCCTGATTTTAATTTTCCACTTCCCTTGATCACATCAATTTTATTTTTTTTCATCAAGAAAGTAATTCCATTACTCATTCCACCTGCCACATCACGACTACGTTTAATCATTCCGCTAAAATCTGCATTAGCATCTTTCACGGTAATTCCATAATCAGAAGCATGTTTGATATATTCAAAAACATTCGCTGATTTTAATAAAGCTTTGGTGGGAATACATCCCCAATTCAAACAGATTCCACCTAAAGATTCACGTTCAATAATGGCGGTTTTCAAACCTAATTGTGCCGCTCTGATGGCTGCAACGTAGCCTCCAGGGCCACTTCCTAATACAATAACATCGTAATTCATTTCAATCAATTTTTGTGACACGAAAATAGTTAAAAATATGCAGTTGTAAATGGTTTTGTTTAAAAACTAATTGATGATTGCTTGTGTATGGTATTCAGATGATTAAAAAATCGGCTCTGCCAAATAATCGG
>JBIPLT010000430.1:0-3310 GCA_044368255.1 Flavobacteriales bacterium | reverse complement strand
ACCCAAAACGAAAAGACAAGCGTTCAAATTGTAGATTCATCGCGCTTGCACCAAGGTAGCACTCACCTGAACAACGCCTACACCCTCATTTTTTTTGAGGACAACATCGCTCGCATACAACGCATAGTTTTGTCGAAAATCTACCATCAGTTCAAGCCAGCGACTAAATTCGATCTCGTCAATTTTTAACTCAAGTTGCGCTGCACCCATATTCTCAAGCCGAACCAAGGTGAATTTGACGCCTTGAGAAAACAGCTTTTGTTGCAAGGCAGATAACTCATTTTCTGACACACTCGCGACTTTTATATTTTTGTCTTTATACGTGAGCAGCGTTCGATTGAGTTCTTGGATGCTCATTAATTGGCTTGGGTATCTTTGCAAGCGTTGTTCGAGGGTGTGCTGCAAGGGCTGAAGGATCACGAACCACAGGATACCAATAAGCAGACATACGCCACCCCCAATTGCAAGTTTAGGAGGCAATCGCTTAACATTCTGCAGACGATTTTTTTTCGTCACGGGCGACGGTGAGAAGCTAGTCATCAGCAAGATTCGCGTAAGGGCTCAACAAAAACCGCGTCGGGCTCATTCTCTGAACTGAGTGGTCTTGCAAAACAGCGAGCCGCTGAGAGTTCGAAAGAAGCGATGTCTGCAACTCGAAGGCCAAGCCCTTTCTCGAGTATTCCAAGCTCTTTAAGGCCTCTGGCGGGGTATCTCTCAGTACGTTTTGTAGCGCCAATAACTGTCTTTCAAAGTCTCCGTCGCAGTTCTCAAGGTTTTTGTGCGCGGCGAGGCAACTGGCGTTCACCAATGTTGTAAAACTTGCTTGACCATCGACGCGATCTGACAGGACTTGATTGGCTGCGCTCTGTAAGAGAGCTTCCCACTGTCGGTCTTGCCATACAAGGGTAAAGAGGTAGCCAAGATAACTGACACAAAGCGTCAGCGTGGCATATTTCGCCCATCTTAGGGGTACCTTCCATAAATCTCGCGACAGCCAATGTTGTAATTCACTTTGACTTTCTCGTCTGAAATCGTAGAACTCGTCGGGTAATAAGTTAATCGACTCGTAAGATTTTTTTTCTGTCGAGATCCCACTGATCAATAACGCAGCGGATAGCTCTTGTAACTCGGGCTGAGTGTGATGTTCTTCAGTCTCAAGCACGGGTTCGTCGGCCGGTTGCGACCAACATATAACATTGCTCGCAGATCTTTTAAAGGTGTAGAAATTTGTTGAATCTTCTTGCTGAAAAAACACAATCGAAGTCGATACTGGCAGCAACATGCTTTCTGAAATCAGCTGAATCTTTTCGCAGTTAAGCACAGCGAGTTTTTGACTGAGCCACAATAACCAGTCTCGGCTTATCACGCTCACTAATCGTAAGTCTGACGATTGATTCAATGCTTGCGGCAACAATTGAAGATTAGTGTTCGACACTGAAGACAACAATTCATCTTCGATCAGCATCGGTAAGATCTGCTGAATTTTCTTTGTACTAACTGCCGGAACTTTAAGTTCTGTCAGTCGCACATCGATGCCAGGAATCAGCGCAAGCACAGAATCCGCGACGGGCAAGGCATCTAAATCCAAGACCTTTTCGAAATCAGCTTCATTGTTCTGCGCCCATGAAAAATACAAATCCTGCGCTGACCAGTCTTCAGCGTTGATTGCAATAGGCCGTACAGGGCAACGAATGATAAGGCGCATGAGGGCTAGCCGATCTTGAAGGTGCTGTTGTAACTATTTGAATTATTTATGGTTTATTGAGTTTAACATCGCTACAAGCGTTTTTTTTGAAAATCAACTATTCGTCATTATATAAATGCTTTTCATTTCGGATTGTTCGTGATTCTGATGTGCGAACCCATAGATTGGGGTTACCCTAGCGCCTAAGAGGAGTCTGGCTAGGTACGACACCAATCACACTTTTTTAGCCCGCAACAATGAAGAATCCTATAACGCGCTTGCTGGGTGGATCACTTATTTTGGTGCTCCTGATCGCCTGTGGGGATGGCGGCGGAGGCAAAAGCGACAGCGGTTCATCTAACTCAACGGCAAAATCTTCAATTAGTTTATCGACTCCAAGCGGAACACCATGCGCCAGTGGCTTCGCCGATTCGGATGCCTTCGGAAATATTCGCTTTCAATCAAGCACCGGAACAACCCCCTGGGGCTGCTTGGTCGTAGATCAAGCAAGTAGTCAACCAACAGTTTCTGGCACTAAATCTGTGCGTGTTGAGCTCAGGCCAGGTGATTGTGATTCATCTCAAACATTTCTGTCGGGCTCAGCGGTCGTTTCGGACTGCACTTCTGGTCGGAGCCGCTTTGAAATTCGTCAAGTTGTAAGTGGCTCAACATCGGGGCAAATCACCACCTATGAATACTATGTGTATATTCCGGCACAATCAAATTTTCAACCCCCTTGGAGCAAGACCGGATCTACTCCCCTAACAGTTTTGTCTCAAATCAACTGGCAATGCGGTGCCACTCCTTGTCCCACCCTTGGCGGTAACGGCTACGGAGCTTTAGCCTACCTGTCGATAGATAGCAGTGGGACGCTTTTTGTCCAAACGCATCAAGATTTCTCGTGGGCAGTGAACAACAAAGTTGCTATCGATAGCAGTCCTTTCGATAAGTGGATCAAGTTAAAGTACGTCATAAAATCCTCGAGCTCGAGCGATGGATTTTTTCAGGCATATGCTAACGACAAACTTATCATTAATGAAACGCGTGCAACCTTGCCAAACCTTTACGCTTACATCAGTCTGAAGCTTGGAATCTACAACTCTTCTATATCTTCTGTCTCTAAGCCATGGAGCACACAGGTTATTTACTTCGATGCGTTCAGCACTTCGGTACAAAATTTTTAATGTTGAGGATGTATCAGCGGACGCAGAAAATGTTGTGATCAAACAGTTGCTATACACGTACGTTTAAGAAGGCACTCGAAAATTGGACAACACAAAATATACAAGACGACCGTGTCACAACCTAGAGGATCCTACAAATCATGACATTCATACAGTTTTGGACACTTACCGTTGCTTGTGCGATTGTGACTGCCTGTGGCGATGGCACTGACGACTCAAGCATTAAAATCAGTGGGCCGCCTGACACCACCAACACATACACCGCGTTAGCGACGCCACTTCTTAACTATATTGCAGCAGATCAAGCGGTCACAACAGCGGTTTCAAGCAGCCTGAACACCAGCATTATTTTGGGCGCCGATTATTTTGCTGCAACGCCTTCAATCATGACTGCCAACTATGGTTTTGAAGGTTATATGGGGGTGCCCAACCTCAATGGCAC
>JBIPLT010000092.1:0-10555 GCA_044368255.1 Flavobacteriales bacterium | reverse complement strand
ATGCAAGACGGCGATGTAGATGCGATGTGGATTGTTACATTGATTCTTTGTTTCTTGATTCCTCCACTGGGAGTTTATTTAAAAGATGGAGCAATAACTAATTTGTTTTGGCTGGTTTTAATCTGTTGTTTGTTAGGTGGTGGATTGGGTTTAGGATTAGGCGGACTTTACGGTGGACTTTATGCCCTTGGAACGGTATTAGCCTTACTTCGATTCTTTGATATTATTTAAAATAGAAAATAGTTAAAAAGAAAAGGAGTCGTAAATGACTCCTTTTTTTATTTAAGGTAATTATCCTCGAAAAACTTTTTATAGTCCGCCACCTTTTTCTCAATGAAAAACGAAGCGTAATTTTTATTGCTAATAATAAAGAATTCCATCTTGGAATTATACTTTTTCACTTTAGAAACATCAAACTTAAATGCAGTGAAATAGTCCATCGCTTTTTGTTTGTTTTCAAAACTTTTTACGATGACCAATTGATTTTCTAAATCCAAGAAATTATTAGAAACCTTCAATCCATCGTTCCCAAAAAGTTGCGTATTGAAATCACTGAAATCAGATTTCACTTCGTTTACTGCTCCCGCTCCCTGCGGTAAAATCATCACAAAATAATGCTCTGCATTCTTCTCAAAAATATACGTGCTCAATCCCGATTTTGCATCTTCCATTGATTTTCTATTGCGTAAAAAATCCAACATCGCCGCCGCTTCTTTTCCTACTTCATGCACCGGATAACGAGCCACCACATCACTCAACGCTTTATCCATTTCTTCTAAATTCTTCAATTCTCCATAGCAAAGCGCCTTTAGAAAAAGATAATTGGGTAAAAACTGATTGGTTTTTTCATTGGCAACCACAACGGTAATTTTTTCTAATACTTCAACATATTTCCTCTTCGAAAAATCCGCATAAACCAACATGAATGCTGTTTCATCTTTCGATTTATTTAATTCGCTTTTCTGTGCGTAATTCGGATCTTCAATGATGTATCGGTATTCGCTATCTGGACAATCTTGAAAAATATGATTCTTGGCATTGGTAGATTCGGTATTTCCATTTCCTAATAAATAAATCTGATAATAAGACGGACAAACTTCTGGCCCTTCCGAATATCTTTTTACTAATTCTTTGAAGTTAGCCAGCGCCAATGCATCTTCATTGAAGTTAGATTTATACAATACTGCCGAGTTATATAAAGCCGCACGTAATTTTTTATGAGAGGCTGCTCTCGCTTCATCAGTCACAGGAATTTTTTTCAAATAATCGGCTCTATTTCTGCCACCCGTATTGGAAGTAAGTAATGAATCTTCTCCCGAACCGTTTCCATCCTCTAAAATCTGTGCTTTATTAATTCTTCTCCAATCATCTTCATTCTTACGAGTGCCCCATTTCTTTTTAAATTCTGCTTGTCCTTGCGCCATTGCTGTTGGATTATAAAAATACCATCCTCCAGGAACGCCTTCTGATGGGTCAGGAATTTTTGCCTTTTTAGCTTCTTCCTCTAATCGTTTTTGTTCTTCCTCTTCATTCTGTTTACGAATGATATCATCCAATCGCCTTTCTAATTTATTAGGATCTAGCGTTCCTAATTTCAATAAACTATCCTGCAAATGATATTCGGTCAAATTATTTACCAAATCCGTTAAGCTTTCGCTCTTCAATTTAATGTCGATGTATTTAGGATACGTTTGCGGAAGAAAAGCTACGGCACTATCATAATACGTTTTAGAAGGAACAAAATCGCGATCTATAAAATAAATATCCGCCAATTTCAAGTAAGATCTTCCTTTTTGGCGATCGTTGGTGATACTTGCATTTACACTTTGTTTAAAATTTTGTATCCCTTTATCTTTTTTTCCATCTTTCATTTCCAATTCTCCCAATGCAAAATAAATCTGATCAAAGAAATCTTTATTCTTTTCATCCTTGAGCATTTTTAATAATTGCATTTTGATAGAACGAGCATCTCCACCTTGATAAATTAAGGCGCGATTGATGGTGGCATAAAATTCCATCTCGAAAGTGGGGTTCAATTTCAAGACTTCAGAATAAAAAACAGTAGCTGAACCATAATCCATTTTCTTTTCATACACTTGGGCGAGAATGAAAGTTAATCTTGCTCTATCGCGTTTCTTCTTGGTGTTTTTTATAGCGAGTTTCAAATAATCAATCGCCTTGTCGTATTTCTCCTGACGTAAATACATATCTGCTTCAGCCGAATATAATTCATCTTTTAATTCCGTTGGGAAAGGCGGTTCTACTTGGGGCTTTTCCTTTTTCTTTTTTTTGCCTGATGATTTTATTTTGCTATTTCCTTTTTTACTTTTTGATTTCTTTTCACTTTCCTTCTTGCCCTTTTTCGAGTCCTCATCCTCCTTCATTTTCTCTTCCAGCTTCATAAAAATTTCATCCGCTTTCACATAATCTTTTACTTCCAAATACGATTTTGCCTTCCAGATCAAAGCATCGTATTTACGAATATCATATTTATACGCTTTGGTAATGTAATCGAACTTTTCGATAGCAGGCGAATATTCTCGTTTATAAAAATATGCTTGGCCCATGACCAACCAATTTTCATCAATCCATTTGCACCACTCTTCTGATTTACCTTTTGATTTGGCAGGATTGGGCATCGAATGGCGATTAATTACTCTTTCTGTTTTTTCCACCGCATCATTCATCGGTTTATAAATGGTGGCCACATCCATATCCTCTGGAAAAATATAGACCGGGAGAATTTGCGTATAATCTTCTTTAAAAGCCGTTCGATAAGTCGTCAGAGATTCCTTAATCAATTCACGAGCATTAAAATACCCGTTATAGTGCGCAGTCATATTGTGGTAGCCGCGATTCAAAAAAGCATTTTTCTCGGTAGAACAAGCTCCTAGAATAAATGTAAAAATGAGAATGGTATGTAAAAATCTTGTTTTCAAAACATCAATAACCCTCTAATAACTCAGGGAGGGCAAAAATATTTCATTTTTTGGTAAAAACACCTTAAAAAATTGAATTAATACCAAGTATAAAGTAATTCCTTTACATTTTTACGATATTTGTAACAAGATAAAACCCTATTTTAGAATGAAATTCTGGCGAAAAAAGCAAGAACCGAATAAGGAGAAAGAAAAACTCATTCACCGTCTGAGAGCTAAATTCAGATTGGTGATTATGAATGATTCTACTTTTGAAGAACGTTTTTCGTTGATGCTTTCTCCAATGAATATCTTCATTTGGTTTGGAACATTTATCATTGTATTGGTTGTAGTAACTACATTAATTATTGCCTATACACCCCTAAGAGAATTCATTCCAGGATATCCAGATGGTGATGATAGAAAAGAAGCGCAACGCAATGAGATTAGAGCTGATTCATTAGAAAAAGAACTGGGTAAATATGACGCTTACCTTCGGGATATCAAGATTTTACTATCTGGTGGTGATTTTGATCTTAATTCTAGCGATACGATATCCAATAATTCAAATGAAACAAAAGTTTTAGATCCTTCAAAAGCAGAAATGGAATTCCGTGAAAAAATGCGGGAAGAAGAAAAAATGAATGCTTCCAATTTATCTGAGTCGAATGAAAATACAAATAATACATTAACCGGTATATTATTTTTCACTCCATTAGAGGGGCAAATTTCGCAATCATTTGAAAGAAAATCTGGGCATTTAGGTTTAGATATTGTGGGAGCAAAAAATGACCCCATCAAATCAACTTTGGATGGCACCATCATTTTTGCTGATTGGACAACAGATGGCGGACATGAAATACATATTCAACATTCGAATAATATTGTTTCTGTTTATAAGCACAATTCTTATTTATTGAAAAAAACAGGCGACAGAGTTCGTGCCGGAGATCCTGTAGCTATTATGGGAAATACCGGAAGCCAAACAGACGGAGCACATTTACATTTTGAAATTTGGGTAAATGGAAAACCAGTAGATCCACAAAACTACTTAGCACTTTAATTTTTTTTCATGGGAATCAAATCATCGCTCAGCAAGCCTTACGCAAAATACATTGCTAAAAAAGTGAAGAAAGAAAGTGCAAATGCCATTTCTTTACAGGAAAAAGTATTTCTTTCATTGATAGAAAAAGCGAAAAACACGGTTTTTGGAAAAGATCATCATTTTGAAAAAATAAAAACTTACGAAGATTTTAAGAAACATGTGCCTATTCGTGATTATGAAAAATTGAAATCTTATATGGAACGAGTGGTGAATGGTGAAGAAAATATTTTATGGCCAGGAAAACCACTTTACCTCTGTAAAACATCGGGAACCACCTCGGGAACAAAATATATTCCATTGACAAAAGACTCGATGCCCAATCATATTGGATCTGCCAAAAATGCGTTGCTCTGTTATATTGCAGAAACAGGAAAAGCGAATTTTGTAGACGGGAAAATGATTTTTTTACAAGGCTCACCGGAATTACAAAGCAAAAATGGAATTCCCATTGGGAGACTTTCGGGAATAGTAGCCAATCATGTTCCGAAATATTTACAGAAAAACAGAATGCCGAGTTATAAAACAAATTGCATTGATGATTGGGAAACCAAAGTAAATGCAGTGGCGAATGAAACGATGGTGGAAGATATGCGATTGATTAGCGGAATTCCATCGTGGGTACAAATGTATTTTGAGATTCTCTCTGCGAAAAACGGAGGAAAAACCATTTCTGAAATTTTTCCCGAATTTTCTTTGTTTGTTTATGGAGGTGTTAATTTTGAACCCTATCGTTCACGATTTGAAAAATTGATA
The DNA here is from genome assembly GCA_044368255.1 of Flavobacteriales bacterium. Lineage (GTDB taxonomy): Bacteria > Bacteroidota > Bacteroidia > Flavobacteriales_D > UBA2798 > CAMBFX01. The sequence continues at coordinate 5,779 of JBIPLT010000092.1, read as the reverse complement.
GGTAAAAAAATAGATAGTATTGAATTGTATCCTGCTTCTGAGGGGTTCATTGCTTATCAAGATTCTCAAAAAGAAAAAGGAATGCTGCTCACGATTAATTCAGGTTTGTTTTATGAATTTATTCCTGCAGATGAATATCATCCCGATAGCTATCGGGATGAAAATCCAACAAGAATTTCATTGAAGGACGTGGAAATTGGAAAAAATTATGCGATCATTTTAAATAACAATGCTGGGCTTTGGGGATATTCCATTGGCGATACCATAAAATTTGTATCGAAAGATCCTTATCGAATTATTGTTTCGGGAAGAATTGCGCATTATACTTCTGCCTTTGGTGAACATATTATTGGAGAAGAAGTAGAACACGCCATTAAAACTACTGTTGAAAAATGTGGGGGAGAAATCATCGAATTTCATTTGGCTCCACAAGTAAATCCACCAGCTGGAGAATTGCCTTATCATGAATGGTTCATTGAGTTTGATAAATTACCGAATGATTTTTCGGCATTTAGGAACGCTCTAGAAGAAGTGATGATGAATAAGAATATTTATTACAACGACTTAATCAAAGGAAATGTATTACAACCTTTAAAAATTCGACAAGTTAAAAAAGGCGGATTCAATGAATACATGAAATCACAAGGGAAGTTGGGTGGACAGAATAAGATTCCGAAATTGAGCAATGAGCGGAAAGTGGCTGAAGGGTTGGAAAAACTTATAGCTTGATTATTTAATTTACGGCAATTTTCCGTACAAATGGTAACTTTTACCGGCAAATTTCCGTACATTTGTAAAATAATGACCAATTTATGAAATCAAAACCTGTTAAATACAATACCCGTTTTGAAGTTAGGATAGCTTCTGAACAAAAAACCTATTATGAAAAAGCAGCTGATTTGGGTGGTTTCCGTAGCCTAACCGAATTTGCTATTGCCGCCCTTCAAGAAAAAGCGAAAGAAATCATAGATGAAAAAGAAGCTATTCTGAAATCTGAAAAAGATGCTGAAATATTCTTTGATGCGATTATGAATCCGCCTAAGCCGAATAAAAATTTGAAAAAAGCGGCTAAAGAATATTATAAATTAGTAGGCAAAAAATGAGTCATTTCACAGAAGTGCTCAATACAATTCATTCGAAAAATACATTTGAATGTGGAAATACAATTCTCGATAATTATTTAAAGCATCAAGCATCACAAGATATTCGAAAAAAACTATCTGTGTGTTTTGTATGGCCTGAAGGTAAATATAAAATAATTGGTTATTACACTTTATCTAATTCTAGTATTCCAAAATCACAATTACCAGAAGGATTCAAGCATAAATTTCCATCCAAATACGAAAATCTACCTGTTACATTACTAGGTAGATTTGCCATTAATTTATCATTTCAGAATGAAGGTAAGGGAAGAATATTGCTGTTTGATGCTTTAAAAAGATCCTATGAATTGGCAAATAAAAGCATTGGATCAATCGCAGTGGTTACCGATCCAATAGACGAAAATGCTCGAAATTTTTATCAAAACTTTGGGTTTATTGAATTAAATTTGAGTCAACAAATGTTTCTTCCGATGAAATCAATAGAACCACTCATTCAATAATTTATACTAATAAAATTTAATTGAAAAAAAACCGAACCATATTCCAACAACTTCTACTCAACATTTTGTTGCCTGTATTTGGAATTCTTTTGATTTTTTCCTCGATTAGTTATTACCTCAACAAACAAAAATTACAAGAGAGTTATTTGAAAGAACGCAACCAAGTGACCAATGAAGTAAAATCCTTGTTAACGCTTTATGATAATTCATTACAATTAATTGAAGAAGACTTAGACCAAGAAATTACACGAATCAATCATGTTTTGAATAATAATTATTTCTATCAAACTGATTCCATTTCTACTGCCAACTTATCCCGCATTCAACTCGAAGCCAATATTGACTCCAATGCCTATGATATTTATATCATTGATAGAAATGGAGTAATTACCAATACTACTTTTGAAAAAGATTTGGGTTTAGCATTTTATAAAATAGATAATGAATTTAAAGTGTACTTCGAAAAAATATGGGCATCTAAAAAATTAAATATAGATCGTTTGGGAGGAGAAATGTCGACACGCAAAATCAAAAAATATTCCTATTGCCCAACTCGCGATGGAAAATACATTATTGAATTGGGCGCATATTCCAAAGATGCCGACAGAATGAAAGAGCGCGTAGACCAACAAATTGAAGAGGTAAAAACGAGCTTCCCCGAGTTAGATGATATCCAATCTTTTATTGCTATCGAGAATTTCAACAATACAGAAATTCCTGAAAACCATCAGAAACAATTTCAAGAGGCTTTAGATAATAAAACTTCTGTACGCGTGAGTGAAGAAAAAGATAATTTGAATATTTATTATGATTATATCTATATAGAAATGCCTGGTGCGATATTTTATGGTGGTTATATTTTACTAATTCAATCCAATAATTCGAGGGAAAAAGCGCTATTAAAAAGTGAATTATTGAGATTTTCGTGGATGACATTAGGAACAATTATTCCCTTATCACTTATTGTTTATTTCCGTTCAAGAAAAATTATTAAGCCTATAAAAACGTTAAATGAAAAAGTTAGAATCATCAGTCAAGGAAAATTGAATGAACGAGTTCCCGAAGAAGGAAGTCGTGAAATAAAAGAATTATCTACTGGATTTAACAAAATGGTGAATGAATTAGAAGATTTATATGAAGGATTAGAACAAAAAGTAAAAGAACGAACCACTGAATTACAACATCAAAAAGAAATTGTAGAGGAGAAACAAAAAGAAATTATTGATTCAATCAATTATGCAAAACGATTACAAGATGCTATTCTACCTCCAAAAAAATTGATTGATGATCATTTGAAAGAAAATTTCGTTTTATTTAAACCCAAAGATATTGTTGCCGGTGATTTTTATTGGGCCGAAAAAATCGGAAATCATTTTTTTATTGCCGCAGCCGATTGCACGGGTCATGGTGTTCCAGGTGCAATGGTAAGTGTAGTTTGCTCAAATGCGTTAAACCGATCTGTAAAAGAATTTGGAATGTTGGAACCAGGAAAAATATTAGATAAAACCACTGATCTTGTTTTAGAAACATTTGAAAAAAGTGACGAAGATGTTAAGGACGGAATGGATATATCGCTCCTTGCAGTCACTTTCAGAGCGAGAACGAAGAATCAGAGCGAGAGTGAGAGTGAGAACGAGAGTGAGAATGAGAGCGAGGAAAGAGTGATTGAATCGATAACATGGAGTGGCGCAAATAATCCCCTCTGGTATATTGAAAATGGCGAAATGAAGGAATTGAAAGCCGATAAGCAACCCATCGGAAAAAGTGATCATCGAAAACCATTTACAACACACACGCTTCCGCTCTCACTCTCCGCTGTGTTTCTATTTACCGATGGGTATGCCGATCAGTTTGGTGGGGCGAAAGGAAAAAAATTCAAGTATAAACCATTCATGGAATTGTTACAAAATCATTCTTCGCTTTCCATGGAAGAACAAAAAAATAAATTGGATAATGCTATTGAAAATTGGAAAGGTGATTTAGAACAGAATGATGATATTTGCATCATTGGAATTAAAATTTAAACTTGATGAAAAAAGTCTCTGTACATAAATTAGCGGTCTATGGTTATCATGGATGTTTACCAGAAGAAGCCATTATTGGAACCAATTACCTAATCGATATCGATGTTGAATTTGATTTCACCATGGCTTCTAAGAGCGATGATTTAACTCAAACGGTAGATTATGTAGTAATGGCCAAATTAGTGCAAGAGGAAATGGCAATTAGAGCCAATCTTATTGAAAATGTAGTAGCCAGAATTCATGCTAGAATACGAAAACAATATCCAAAATCGGGCTTGATTACTGTTACCTTAACTAAAATGAATCCACCTGCAGAAGCAGAATTAGAGCGGGTTAGCGTAACAATTTCAGAATAGTTCTATATTTCCAATATTTCACTAAATTTGCACCAAGAAAAAGGTCCTGTGGCCGAGCGGCTAGGCAGAGCTCTGCAAAAGCTTCCACTCCAGTTCGAATCTGGACGGGACCTCCATCCAACCCAAAAAGCCAGCCCGATAGGGCTGGTTTTTGTTTTTAACGAATCCGTCAAAAGCTCCGCAGGACTTTTGTAAGGATGAGGAAAAAACAAAAACAAGACTGCGCAGCAGGATTGGCTTTTTGGGTTGGCCGTTGTAGCTTGTCACTAACAGCTCTTGAACAAAGAGAAAAATCTGTTTTTATAAGTGAAAAACAAAAATAAAACTGCGCAGCAGGATTGGCTTTTTGGGTTGGCCGTTGTAGCTTGTCACTAATAGCTCTTAAACAAAGAGAAAAATCTGTTTTTAGAAGGAAAAAAGACTGCGCAGCAGGATTGGCTTTTTGGGTTGGACGTTGTAGCTTGCCACTAACAGCTCTTGAACAAAGAGAAAAATCTGTTTTGAGTAGAAAAACAAGAAGGCGCAGCAGAATTAACTTTTTAGTTTGGTAATTTATCGCATCAAATGAAAATAACCGGAGTATGATTTATCTTCTACCAATAAAACATAGTAGTAAACTCCTTCGTTCCATCCTGCTCCGTTCCAATCATTTTGATAATTATCCTTTTCGTAGAGCGTATTTCCCCAACGATTAAAAATGGTGAGACGATTACTATCAAAAAATTCAAGATATTGAAAGGATAAAAATTCATTTAAGGCGTCACCGTTAGGAGAAATTACATTGGGTAAAACAATCTCTAGAGGCAGAACGGTTATAGTTCTACAATTGGTATCTGAACATGAAGTGGAAGTAGAAATGATTTCACAAATACTATATTCGCCAGGCGAATCAAAAATAAAATTACCAATTGAATCATTGGAAAAGAGAACACCATCCACAGTCCACTGATGTGAAACAATGTTTCCGGCTGTTTGAGTAATATCTGTAAAAAAAATTGGATCCAAAATAAAAACTGGATCAGGGGCCAAAATGAAATCAGCATTTGGAATTGGCTCGGTAATAATTATAAAATTGGTAGTATCTCCAATACAATTATTCAAACTTGCATAAGCAGAATACACAATAGTATCATAAACCATACTTGTGTTTTCAGTCAAGGTATCTGTAATAAATCCGCCCGTTCCATTGGTAGAATGTCCAGACCAAAATATATTAGCTCCAGAAATACAAGTATCAAGATCTAATAAAGCTGTTTCACCTGAACAAATAATTAAAGTATCGGATCCTGCTGAAAAAACATTGGAAACAGGTTTAATAGTTAAATTAAGTGCAGGCCAATTAGCTATAGTATTTCCACAGGCATCGGTTACAGTAGGTGGAGGAACTACCAATGAAGTGGAGTTATCACATACAATTGGACAATTTGGAATAGTAAGATTTACATTCTGCACAAAAGCTACGCTATTACATCCTACTGGTGTTCCAAAAGTATGAGGAGTGCTCATCCATGGATGCGTAACTGTAAAAGGAGGTACCCCATATCTAGTATAGGTTGTTAATTGAAATTGGCATTGATTTGAACAAAGCGGAGGTGAATTTACAGCCGCTTGCGAACCATAATTCTCAATAGTGTTTCCCTCTATATACGCACTAAATGGCCAAATAGCGGTTGGATCATAATAAAGATAAGTAGTGTTGCATGTTGTTCCGTTTGATGTTCTCCAAAGATTCATGGTAAGATAAAAAGTATAGGAATTACATTGCTGCGTATAACAACACATCAATGGATTTCTTA
>JBIPLT010000312.1:0-3317 GCA_044368255.1 Flavobacteriales bacterium | reverse complement strand
AAAGTTCGATGTCTAAATAATTTGCAAGGTTGGATAATGGTTTTAAGGTAATGGATTCATTCTTCCATTCATCAATTGAGGTTTTCTTTTTACTATGATATTCTTTAACCGTATAACCTGAACCAAATTCAGAATCTTTTATATTAGTCGATTCAACTAATACGATTTTACCATTCCTTGTTCCGCCTTCATCTTGTTTGAATAGGCAATAGGAACCATTCGGAATTTTCTTATTCATAGATTCACCTATAACCTTACAAACAAAATAACCTTTTTTCGCAGCAATATTCATTGGAGGTTCAATCCAAGTTAATTCGGAATGATTTTGCAAATCACTAAAGTTTCCAGCCGCGGCAGAAATATCTATCAATGGAATACAGTTGACATATGGTTTTACTTCATCATTACGTATAATTCTGAATGGGATTTCCTTTTCGAATATTTGAATATGTTGTTTGAAATAATCTCTTAATTCTTTGTTATAAGCATAAATGAATGTTCCTTTTATTCCACGATACATGATTGTTTTGTAAATATTGATGATGTATGATTTCAGTTGTTCAGGATCAGAAATTCCCTTTTTCCCATTAATGTCAAAATATTTTTTTGGATCTATTTCAATTACATTCTTTTCCTTGTTGTAATTTATTTCTTTTCCGAAAATCACAGCAGTGTAATTTAAATCATATCCTTGAGTGGTATGTATACATCCAACTTCTTCAAATGCATTTTCCGAATTAATCCAATCTTTATCGGTAGAATTCCATTTGAATTTTAATCCATCCAAATCAATGTCAGTCACATTTGAAACAGGTTTTGGATCCAGTTTCGGATTCGACAACCATTGCCAAGCATATCCTGCAATCATTCTACATAATCCAAATTGATGTTCTCTTTTTACTAATTCAGAATGAAGATCAATGAACGAATCAAAAATCAGTAGTTCATATTTCTCTTCTTGGTATTTAGAATTTTCACTTCTTTTGACGTGAAGTAAATCATCAACAAATTGAATGTAATTATTCCCTCCATTCACTCTCATTTGAGATTTTAATGCGAGTTGTAATGTAGATTTATTCGTTAATAATTTGAGGAAGTTTTTAGAGTCTACATCTGAAGGTTTTACAGATTGTGCAGAATCATAAAAGAAAATTTGATTTTTACTGTTTGCCAAAATCCAATCCAATTCGGTTCCACTATCATCCAAACCTAGTTTTTGATTGTTCTTCTTGAATGCGCCCATCCAACTGATATTTTTATATTGTCTTAAACGATGAGCTTCATCTACAATCAATAAATCGTATTTATCTTTTAGTTTGAACGTATCAGATGGATTAACGATCATTGATGATTTTAATCCCGGAATTTTTTTGAAAACATTTTCTAAAGATTCTCTCAAAGAAGTCATTGCTACAACTAATCCTATTTTTGCATTAGGATATTTTGTTTGGAATGCTTTGATATAATTTATTTCCCTTAACTCATCATCATTAAATTCTTCTAATTGATTATTTTCAACAACAGTAACCAATAGTTTCATTAAATAGGTTGCGAGAATGGTTTTTCCAGTTCCTGCACTACCACTAATAAAAATCTGGTTTGATTTTTTAGATGCCAATCCATTCAAAATTTCTAAAACAGATTGATATTGGTCTTCATTTAGTGATTTGTAAGGAGAATATTTGAAAAGTTCAGAATTTTCAATTTCAGTTAAGGATTTGGTTACAATTTTTTTCTCCACCAATTTGTTCCAAACTTCTTTAAATAGATTTTTATATAAATCTTGTTGGTAATATTTATGATTGATTAAACCGTAATTTCCATTTTGCAATTCAAAAGTTCCTTCGGCAGTGATATATTGAATTAAATTAGACTCAATATCTAACGTAGCAGATTTATTGAATTTATCTGAACCAATGATGGAAATTTTATCCAATTTACATCTTTCTGGATTCACCAAATGATTTTTGATTCTACTAGCTGCATTGGTAGATTCACCAACATAAGCTAATTTTTTGGAATCACTTTGAATGAAATAAACTAAAGGCCATTGATTTTTAACCCAAGTGTTTTGCTCTATTTTGGGTAATGATTCCTTTTTGAAATCATATTTTTCTGAAACTTCTATCGATAATTCGAATGATAAACTCATAGCTCATCATATTTCTTCGCAGTTCCCTTCGCTTTCTCCACTGGATATTTCTCTCCGTTCTTTTTTACAACACAATTTGTTTTACATCCAATTGATGTCTTTCTGCCAATAGAAAAGCATAGGCAAAAACATCGGCCAACTCTTCTTTTAATTTTTCTTTATTTACATTTTCACTTTCCTTAACATCTTTCCAAAGAAATAATTCATTTAATTCAGCAGCTTCAATTGAAATGGCGGTTGCTAAATTTTTAGAATCGTGAAATTGTTCCCAATCTCGTTCGTTACGGAATTTAAGAAGGGCAGAGGTTATTTCTTGGATATCGGTCATAGCTATTGTATTAATGTAAACGAGTTACTTCCGGCTTCTTTTTTAAAGGTTACGAATTCGTTACCTTTAAAATTTGGGTTGTTCATTTCTTTCCATATTCCTAGGATCTCCAGTGTATTGTGGTTTCTCATCCAACTATAAATCATTGAATCATCTCTAAATCCTTTAACCATATCAGTCAAAGAAATGTAATCTTGATCGCTTTGATTGACGATTGAAATTGCTTTACCCTTTACTAAAATTGTTTTATGTTTTGCCATTAAAATTCAATTTTTCACTTTTATCCTTGTTAATTCTAAACCCATCGAATTCGAGGGGTTTAAAACTATTAAATTTCAATAAAAATTAAGGCAATTTAATTTTTTTTATTTTAATTATGGCAAATTCGCCATAATTAAAATTGGGTTATTAACGCTTTCTCAAAATCCAGATAGCGATAAAAATAATTAATACTACCTCACAACTCTCACCACTCTCCCCACCAATTCTCTCCCAACAAATGGTGTATTCTTTGATTTGCTCTTGATATCTTTTGCAGTGAATATCCATTTTTCATCGGGGTTGAAAATAGTGAGATTCACTTTTTCTCCTTTTTTGATTTCAGGATTTTGCAAGCCTAATAATTTGCGTGGTTGTGTGGTGAATTTCTCAATGAGATCTTCTAATTTTAATTTTTTCTGGGTGGCAGTGCGAGCAACGGCAAAGGCAGTTTCTAAACCTATCATTCCGAATTCGGCATGTTCAAATTCTAAATCTTTACTCTCGATATCTTGTGGCACATGAGAGGAAGAAATGCAATCGATCGGTCCATCGGCCAATCCGTCTATCAATGCTTCG
>JBIPLT010000417.1:0-3321 GCA_044368255.1 Flavobacteriales bacterium | reverse complement strand
CATTCGGCAGCACCTTAAAGATGTGCAATTGATGTTAGACATCGCGCAGGGCCACTCACAAAATTTGCCACTTTCACAAGCGCATGCGCAGTTAATGCGCAACGCTATTGAGCAGGGCGATGGCGAACTTGACAATGCCGCCATCATTCGACAAATTAGAAGAGAAAAATCGGCTAGTCATCAGAAAGATTAAATCCAAGATGCGCGACTACACAGAAAACCACGACTCGCTTGCTATCGATACCGACACAGCGCGCAAGAGTCAGGGACTAGGGAGCAGTAGGTTGCCCAAGGCTGCGGTCACGCCTTAATGAAAGTGGGTTTGAAGGGTCGTTGCACGCTCGGGTAGAAGGGTAGCCAGTGCGACAAGTTGGTTCAAAAATTTTATGAAGTACAAAATTTTCAAAGGAAATACACATGATCAGCCAAGACGTCGTCGAATGGGGAAAGCCGCTTCAACAAGCTGTTCGTGAAACACCAACGCCGCACGGAACAGAGGTACTTGTTAAAGTAAAGTATTGTGGAGTTTGCCACTCAGATGTTCACATTAGGGATGGCTACTTTGATCTGGGCGGTGGCCGTAAGTTTCAAATGTCTGATAGAGGCATGAAGCCTCCCGTAACAATGGGGCATGAACCCTTTGGTGTAGTGTTGTCGGGGGGGCCAGAGGCTGGACCTTTACCAGTAGGGGAAGATCGGTTGGTATACCCTTGGATAGGATGTGGTGAGTGCGCTCGCTGTCAAGAAGGAATAGATAACTGGTGTCCGACGCCACGTTTCATTGGTATCCAACGGTCAGGTGGATATGCAGATCATGTTTTGGTGCCACATTCTCGCTATTTAATTGATACAAAAGGCATTGATCCGAGTTATGCACCTGTTTTAGCCTGCTCTGGGCTTACAACGTATAGCGCGGCTAGAAAGCTTATGCCGTGCATGCCCAAAGATTGGATCGTTGTCATGGGTGCTGGCGGGCTCGGACTAATGGCCATTGCTATGCTTAAGGCAATGGGTCATGAAAATATTGCAGTGTGCGAAATTGATGAATCCAAATGGCAAACTGCTCGCGATATGGGTGCCTTAGATGCAATCGATCCTTCTAAGGAAGACGCTCTTGCAAAATTGCAAGCTTTGCAGGGAGGTATCTGGGGAGTCATTGATTTTGTTGGCGCACAAACCACTGCGACTTTAGGAATTGCCTCATTACGTAAAGGCGGTCGTTACGTGATCGTGGGTTTGTATGGGGGTGAAATACCTATGTCTCTTGTTCCCATAGCTCAACGTGCAATCACAATTTCAGGCACATATGTTGGATCCTTGCAAGAGTTGCATGAAGTTGTTGCCTTGGCAAAGTCTGGAAAATTAAAACCTATTCCTATTGCAACATGTTCGATGGATCAAATCTCTGATGTACTTGATCGACTTAAGGCGGGTAGTGTTACAGGCAGAATAGTTTGCAAAATAACTGATAAGCATACTGAGGGAAGCAGTTAGATAATGCAAACGTACTCTTCAAAAACTCTGTTTCCTTGTTTATCTTGAAGCCTTAAGAAAGTCCCAAGATGAGTACCTTATGAATGTTGTCTGATATACAAAAGGATAAACCATGACCCTAGGATTTAACCCGCTCGGTGCCTTTAGCTTAAAAGGCCAAACAGCAGTTGTGACAGGTGGCGGAAATGGTATTGGTAGAGCTGTAGCAATAGGTTTGGCACGCTCGGGAGCTCATGTGGTCGTTATGGATTTTGATTTTTCAGCAGCGCAGTTTGCAGTCAGTGAAATTATGAAAGAAGGACTGTCTGCAAAAGCAATCTGTGTAGATGTTAAAGATGAAGCCCAAGTCGATCAAGCTATGAAACAAGCGTATGAGCTTCATCAACGGCTAGATATTTTGATCAATAACGCTGGAATCGCGATCAGGAAGCCAACAATTGAATTGGACCTAACAGATTGGAACCGTGTGTTAGAAGTTAACCTTACAGGTGTATTCTTATGTGCGCGAAGTGCAGCGCGCTTCATGATTACGCAAGGCAGTGGAGCCATTGTTAACACAGCCTCAATAATGGGGCTATCAGGCGGTGGTTTGTACCCCAATATTTCTTATCAATCGACCAAGGGTGCGATCATTAATTTAACTCGCGCATTGGCGGTGGAGTGGGCCCCTCATCAAATACGTGTCAATGCGATCGCTCCTACATGGGTGGAAACTGATTTCATTAAACCACTGCTGGCACAGCCCGATTTGATTGAGAAAATAAAAGGGCTAACACCCTTGGGGCGTCTCGCCAAACCCGAAGACATGGTGGGTGCTTTTGTTTTTTTATGCGCACCTTGCTCCTCCATGGTTACGGGGCATACCTTGGCAGTTGATGGCGGATTTTTGGCGCAATGATCTTGCATCCATTTGGTGTACCAATTCACGCAATGTTTGAGGTTCAGCGATCTGGGAATGGTCGGTTCTTGCCATCAACGAAATTGGCCAAAATTGTAGGTAACACGGGCATGAACTGACCGAGATTGTGACCTCGACCATTCGCTCGCGCATACTCTAGGGTGCTACCTGCGGGATTTGCCGCATACAAATCCTTGCTTTCATCATCGTTTTCCTGAATTGTCGTTTAGTGCATTTGCCATTAGTATCGATAGCTCTATAGACATTCATCTATAGGCATTTATCTTCTTAAAAGCACATGAATACAAATTTTGTTTGGCCAGCAATATTGGCCTCAGCATTGACGTTTTTGGGGGGCAGTTTGCAAGTTGCCCAAGCTGGTACGGTGACAGTGATCACCTCATTCCCCAAAGAGCTGACTCAAATTTACAAGTCTTCCTTTGAAAAAGCCAACCCGGACATCAAGATCGAAATCTTGAATAAAAACACGGTGCAAGGCATTGCTTATGTGCGTGAATTGCCTGCAGGACAACGTCCAGACGTATTCTGGGCCTCAGCGCCAGATGCCTTCGAAGTTTTGTCCGGCCTCAAGTTGCTAGAACCTATTGGCGAACTGGCCAACAAATCCGCACCTGCCAAGGTGGGGTCTTACCCCATCAATGCCCCTGACAACATGTACCTTGGTCAAGCCCTGGCTGGCTATGGCCTGATGTTGAACACGCGTTACATGTCTGCCAACAAATTAGCGACGCCCAAGCAATGGGTTGACTTGATCAAGCCTGAATATTTTGGCCATGTGGCCATGAGTTCACCTTCACGCTCGGGCACCACCCACTTGACGGTTGAAACGATGCTGCAAGGGGAGGGCTGGGAAAAGGGCTGGCGTCAGCTTCTGCAAATTTCTGGCAATTGTGCGGCCATCACCGAAC
>JBIPLT010000429.1:0-3324 GCA_044368255.1 Flavobacteriales bacterium | reverse complement strand
GGAGGACGCCAGTGTCGATGTAGTCGCACACGAAGCACCAGCGAAGGTGCACGTGCTTGGAGCGGCCCTTGAAGTGTCCGTGCTCGAGCAGCGCGATGGCGCCAGTGTTGTCTTCGGCGATCGGCGTCGGGCCAGGCTGGATGAAGCCCAGCTCCGTTGCGAGCTTGCGACAGAAGTTCACTTCTTGAGCGCAGGATGCCACGCTGATGAGCTCAGCCTCACTTGTCGAGAGTGCCAGGATAGGAGCGAGGGCTGACTTCCATGAGAAGGCTGCGCCGTTGCAGCACAAGACGTAGCACAGCGTGCTGCGGCGCGAAGACTTGTCGTCGGCCCAGCTGGCATCGGCGAAACCAAAAATCTGACCACGCTGAAATGGAGCTTTGACGCTGCGCGCGCACCATGTGAGCTTGAGATGCTTGACACCTTTGAGGTAGCGGAGCACTTGCTTGGCATAGCCGTAGTGCTGGCTGGTAGCCCTAGTCATGAACCGAGTGAGTGCAGAAAGAGCATACATGATCTCGGGAACCGTGTTGATCGAGATGTAGAGCAGTTCACCGACGAGCTTGGCATACGCGGCGACAATGTCCTTGTCAGGGACATCGGGCAGCGGAATAGAAGCGAGGTCAGCGCCAACAGCCATGGGCAGCACGCAAGCGTTGCAGTTGGTCATAGCATATTGCTCCAGAAGCTTGTCAATGAAAGCCTCTTGATCAGCGCTGACAGCGCCGGTAGCAAGATCGTAGGTGTAGCGCACGCCGAGCCACCAAGTGAGCCCGCCGACAAAGTTGAGATCGATGCGCCCATCGTCGCGGACAGCGGCATAGAACTCATCGACGAGCTCGCGGCAGTTGTAGCGGATCCCGCTGTTGTCGACATACTGCACGACGATCATCACCGCAATAGAATGAGGGCAGCTGGCGTAGACCCGATTGCCTTCAGGCACATCGACAAGGTTTGAAAGAGCGTCTAGATCTGAGGAGCGAGCCTTGAGATTAGAGTCCTTGCCCTTGATGTTCCACGCATACCTGATGAAGACACACTCATCCGTCCGAAGTCGCTGAAGGCCAACCTTGGTGAACACGTCAACGCAGAGGTTGTAGAAAGCGAGCGGTGCAGTAGCAAGCCCGTAGATACTTTTCACAACGTGAAGGCAGTGACCTGGAGGAAGAGGGTAGCCGGGAACAGCTGTCATGTAGACCTGCTCGTTATCTTGAAGCGGGGCACTAATGAAGGCCGATGTAGCGTCGAGGTCGACTGACAGAAAGCCAGGGCTTGCTGTAAGAGCCAAGACGAGGCGCAGGCTTACCTGAGAGGCAGTCGGAGAGAAGCTGTGGAAGTAGTCAACTCCTTTGCGCTGCTCGAACCCTCTAGCCACGATGCGAGCCTTGTGCTTCTCGTACACTCCATTGGCGAACTTGAGCTTCAACACCCACTTGCACGTGATGGGCTTGACGCCTGGAGGCAGAGTAGAGAGCTTGACGACGCGCCAGCAGCCCATCCTTTCGAGCGTACCGTACTCAAGATCCAGCGCAGCTTTCCAGAGAACTCGATCAGGAGCGATGAGAGCGTCTTGATACTTGATAGGCTCGGTGTACGTAGCCGCGGCTTGTGCTGGATCGGTCGAGAGCTTCTCGTCGGCAACCACCTCGGTAAGCGCGTAGCAGATTGCCACGATATTGGCCTGTTCTTCATCTCTTGCCCAGCTCTTGGGTAGAAGCTTGACAACCTCGGAAAATGGCAGCCATTCTTCGTGGTTGTCAACCGGGTAGAAGAGCCGATACGAGTCCGTGTCGGGATTGTACATGCTGACCTTGGCGACGTAGTTGCCGAGGGTAGGGAAAAAGCGCTTGAGCTTGCGACCTACCAGAAGCGTCTTGTTGATGGCAAGCGACTTGGCAGTGACAGGAGGGCGAGGAGACGCCAACGGCTTGCCACTGGTCGCAGACTTGAGCAACACGCGGGTGGTGATGCGCGGAGGCTCCTTGCGCGATCGATCACCGCGACGGAGAGGCACATCCTGTACCTCGTCAGATACAAAGCGATCGAGCAAAGCAGGAGCCGCTTGAGGAGCAGCAGCTTTGATGCCGTTAGCAGAGACTGTAGCAGCTGCTGGATACGGTACCTGGTTAACTGGCAACGGATCAGCGCGCAGCGGGTTGAAGGCTGGAACTGGCGACGACTGAAGGAGCTCAGAAAGCAAAGCCTTGGTAGCATCATCATCGTCCGACGAGACTGCATCATCAGGGTCGGAGGGCGGATTAGGCGCTGATGAAGGGTCTTGCAAGTCAACCTCCACAGCGTCGCCACAGTCGGCGTTGTCCGCAGCCGTATCGATCGCGTCTGAGCCACGACCGAGTAGGGCGTGTAGGAATTTGTACCTTGGGTTATCCGATTTCTTGTCGATGAACGGGAAGAAGTTCGGATCGAAAGCGATCTGAAGCCTGCCCACCACAAGCGCCTTCTCTGCGAAAAGCACCGCACCGTAGATGTTATTGTAGGTAGCATAGCCAAGGAAGACGCCTGGCTGGTTAGTAAGGCCGAACCGGAAATCCTTGCGATGCTGCTTCTCGAGAAGTCTGACGGCATAGCACCCTACCGGAGGAAGAGCATCATAATCTGGAGCTTGACCGTAGCAGGCCTCGAAGATAGTCTTGGTAGGCTCATCGACGGCGGGGGAGGTGATGGCGTTAATAAGCACGCAGTGCTCAGCCAAGATGTCCCAGAATCGCGACGGGATGTTCTTGTCCGCCATGATCGCCTTAGTCATTCGATCGATGTCACCAATGCCCTTTTCCGCCGGTCCATTGGCATGATGTTCACCCTTTGGCACAACGACATGTTGGACGCCATTAGCAAGGAGGAAGTGGTCAAACTCGTTGCTGCAGATCTCACCGCCGAAGTCCGTGTACAGAGTCTTGGGGTGACTGCCGATGCGTGTGATAAACTTGACATACGCTTGCTGAGCACCCGTCTTTTTGCGATGAGGGACAAGAAGCTTGGCACCTCGCTTGCCGCAGACAAACAGGCTGTAGTAGCGATTACCACGGCTTGAAGGAACGCGCCAAGGGCCGCTCACGTCGAAGTGTGTGACCTCCCAAGGCTTGAGAAGAGCCAACGCAGCCTTGTTGTCAGCACTCTTAGGCAAGCTGCGGCGACGGCGCTTAGTTGCCAGGCAGATTGGGCAGGCCTGGCGATATTCCTTAAGAAACCTGGGTGGCAGGTTAGCACACACTACTTTACCATGACGCTTGAACTTGAAGATGCGCTTGAGATCAACGTGACCAAGCTTCTCATGAACTCGCTGAACGTGCTTGGCCAATGCGG
>JBIPLT010000091.1:0-10612 GCA_044368255.1 Flavobacteriales bacterium | reverse complement strand
CGTGCTGGTAACTAGAGATAGGGGTTGCGCTCGTTGCGGGACTTAACCCAACACCTCACGGCACGAGCTGACGACAGCCATGCAGCACCTCGCAAATTGTCCGAAGAAGGACCAGTTTCCTGATCTGTCAAAATGCGTTCAAGTCCTGGTAAGGTTCCTCGCGTATCATCGAATTAAACCACATGCTCCACCGCTTGTGCGGGCCCCCGTCAATTCCTTTGAGTTTCACCCTTGCGGGCGTACTCCCCAGGTGGATCACTAAATACTTTCGCTTGGACACTGACCGTATATCGCCAATGTCGAGTGATCAACGTTTACAGCGTGGACTACCAGGGTATCTAATCCTGTTTGATCCCCACGCTTTCGTGCCTGAGCGTCAATAATAGTTTTGTGAGCTGTCTTCACGATCGGTGTTCTGTGCCATATCTAAGCATTTCACCGCTACATGGCACATTCCGCCCACATCAACTACATTCAAGAACTTCAGTATCAATGGCAGTTCCGAGGTTGAGCCTCGGGCTTTCACCACTGACTTAAAGTTCCGCCTGCGCACCCTTTAAACCCAATAAATCCGGATAACGCTTGCACCCTCCGTATTACCGCGGCTGCTGGCACGGAGTTAGCCGGTGCTTATTCCTACGGTACCTTCAGCTCTTTACACGTAAAGAGGTTTATTCCCGTAGAAAAGCAGTTTACAACCCATAGGGCCGTCATCCTGCACGCGGCATGGCTGGATCAGCCTTGCGGCCATTGTCCAATATTCCTCACTGCTGCCTCCCGTAGGAGTCTGGTCCGTGTCTCAGTACCAGTGTGGGGGATACCCCTCTCAGGTCCCCTATCGATCGTAGCCTTGGTGGGCCGTTACCCCGCCAACTAGCTAATCGAACGCATGTCTATCCCTGACCGTAATACTTTAATAACAAAGTGATGCCACTTCGTTATATTATGGAACATTAATCCGAATTTCTCCGGGCTATTCTCCAGTCAGGGGCAAGTTACATACGTGTTACGCACCCGTGCGCCACTCGCCACCCAGTATTGCTACCTGTGCTGCCGTTCGACTTGCATGTGTTAAGCCTGCCGCTAGCGTTCATCCTGAGCCAGGATCAAACTCTCCATTGTAAAATTGTTTGATTTTGTGGAATTAATCTCAGATGCATTAAAATTTAATGTACTTGCTGCTTCTATCTTGCTTCAAAAACTCAAAGAACTTTATATTGTGTGCCGTAGCAACTTTATTCAATATTTCCTTATTCGTAAGGGAGTGCAAAAGTATACGCTTTTTTGATATCCACAAAAAAAAGATGAAAAAATTACGAAAATAATTTCAACACCCTTTAATGTTCTGATAATAAGTTGGTTAATTCCACGAAAGAATTAATTGTTAATTATCGTCACTGGTTTTCAAAAGCTTATAAAGAACTCCCTGTTTTAAGGGGTTGCAAATGTACAGGCATTTTTTGAATAACCAAATATTAGTTGAAAATAATTTCAAGGAATTGTTGAAGAAACGGGAATCACCTTACCGTTAAAGAGTTCCTTGCAAGAAATTGTAAAATGGATGATGAATTTTGCGATGTTTTCTGGCTTAATCTGTGTTTTAAATTCAGGAAATGCTGTTTTCATCATCTCTGTTTCAACCGCTCCAATGTTTAAACAGTTGGCCGAAATGCCTAGTGGCTTTAGTTCTTCAGCAATACATTCGGTCAGAGAAGATAAGGCGGCCTTAGAAGAACTATAAGCAGACAATCCACTAAACTTTAATGTTCCAGTGTGCCCACCCATACTGCCAATGGTAACAATATGAGTTGAGGAATTTAAATAGGGTTGTACAATCTGTATTAAGTTAATCAAACTCCATACATTATTTTGATAGATAGAATTAAATATTTCGAGAGTTATTTCACCTATAGGTTTTACTTCTAATATTCCTGCAGTAAAAACTATTCCCTTTAGATTAAAACCATTAAGTAAAATGGATATCTCCTCTGTATTAGAAATTGAAAGATTTGAGAAATCACATTTGTAGGTGAAAAGATTTTCGTTAGATAATAGAGTAAGTTTAGAAGTGTTTCGGGAAATGGCTAGCACATAGAAGTGAGGGTGTTTGTCAAGTATTTCTTCTACACAGGCAAATCCAATACCTTTTCCTGCACCAGCAACAATAATTAAATCCTTTATTGGGGTAACCACTTAAAAATTCAAGTTAGCCTGCAATCATTAACCAAGCTATAACAGCTAAACCAAGAATTACATATAAAAACCCAATTGCTGAAACGCCACCACCATCAAAAAAAGTAAATTCACTTCCTTGTTCGTGATTGTCGTGTTTGTGATTATCGTTACTCATAAAAGTTTATTTTTTTCAAATTTATGCAATTGTCCCCGAATATTTAGCGGTTTTAGCAATTGATTTTTAAGTACCATAAAAACAACTACTTACAACTTTAAAGGTGTTTCATTTAACTTATCATTTGTTATTGGATCTTAATGAAAATGGAAATTTAGTTACTTTGTAAACCAATACAAATAGAAAAATGAGATATAACCTAAGTGAAATTACCGCTGTTATAAAAGACAGAAGAACTATTTATCCGGAACAATTTTCTCATAGGAGAGTACATAAAGAGATTATTGAACAGATTTTGAATAATGCAATTTGGGCACCAACTCATGGAATGACACAACCTTGGAGATTTAAAATATTCACTGAGGGATCCTTAGGGAAATTAGGAGCATTTCAAGCTGATTTTTATAAAGAAAAAAATTTGGGTGAAAATTTTGATCAGGAGAAATTTGATAAATTTTTGAATCGCCCGAAATTGGCACAAGTAGTTATTGCAATTTGTATGGAAAGGCAGCTATCAGGAAAAATTCCAATGATAGAAGAGATAGAATCGGTGGCGTGCGCTGTGCAAAATATGTATCTTACTTGTACGGCATATGGGTTGGGTGCTTATTGGGGTTCAGGTGGTGCTACCTATAGTGAAGAAATGAAATCTTTTCTAAAACTAGAAAATAAAGACAGTTGTTTGGGCTTTTTATATATTGGTTATCCTTCTATAGAATGGCCAAAGAGCCACCGTAAACCAATTGAATATGTAACAGAATGGATCTAAAAATTATTAAGGTAGCTTGATAATGAAATTCTTTTTTTGAAATTTGTTTTCAGTGATTTCATTTCATGTATGATTGAGAAATTTATTTCTTATTTTTTTGTTTCACATTCATTAATTTTAGGGCGCAGCCAAATCAGACACGTCAATTGCTTTGTTACCATACGTTAGCGAGTATTTAATCGAAGATAATTTCTATCTACCTTACTAACCTAAAAAAATCGATTCATAAATTATAAACTTTCCAGATCAAAAAGGGGATTTAGAATTTGTAAAAAAAATATTTGGCTTCTACTTCAAATGAAAGGATGATTGACATTGATTCATTGCTTGCCATGCAACCCAAAAGATATGATTTAATAAATGAATTGAAATAATGATTTTTTATTTCAAGGATGAGTTGGCGAACGTGAGTCAAAAAGTGTTTGATTTAAGTGGTGAATCTGATTTACTATCACATCAAATTTATCAAACATGTAACATAAAAAATCATGGAATTACTTAATCATTTTGAAAGACTCTTTATTTTCTTTAGTTTGAAATCAAAAAAATGAATTATACGCACCCAGTTTGCAATGCAACGGTAAAAAAATATTGAGACAGTTTCTTCAAAACAAGGGTAGAGAGACGGAAAACGTTATAATGGAGTAGATGTAAATTGTGATTAATGGGATAGTTTTTTATGCGCTTTTGAAGGAAAAGTGTGATTTTAGAAAGAATATTTGGGCTACGGTAAAGTTGAAGTAGTTCGACATTTTACTGGACTAGAAAACAATTTATGCTCCTTTTTCAAATGTAAAAGTAAAACCAGGGCTAATATTGAAATCAGGATAATTGATTTGTTTGGCCGGAACCACGGCAAATTCGGCAAGGAAGTCCTTTACATTTTGAAATGAGGTTTAAAAATAAGGTTTTGAAGACTGAAAACATAATCGATTTTAAAAAAAATTCTTAGAAAAGCGATTCTTTGCTCATTCGAAAAACGGGTAAGGGTTTCGTTGCCTTGACAATGGGTTAGTATCTGCTTAAAATTGCGAAAGGTGATTATCCACTTAAAATTGCTATCCGATATAGGATGGATATTAGTACTTTTACAGAATTAAATAAAATTAGCAATAAGTCAAAATTAAAAGTTGGCGATGTCGTTTTAATCGAATGAAAAGAATTTTAGTTATACTATTATTTGCCTTTAATTCATTTTTTGTTTTAGCGCAAGAAGGAATTTTGTCATTTGGGATGCAATACAAACCTATTTTCTCAAACAATTTTATTGGAGCAGGTGAGTCAACGGGCGAAGTGGATTATTTTAGTGTTGTTAGAGCTCCTAAATTTGGACACTCTTTTGGGATGCAAATAAGAAGAGGATTTACAAAAATGTTCAGCTATGAAACAGGAATAAATTATGTAAAACGAAATTATTCGGTTGTTTGCAGTGATGATCAAAACTCGTTAAATTCCGAATTTGATTTTGGACTGGTGGGGTATGAAATTCCTAACCAATTATTAATTTACATTCGATTAGGAGAGAATTTTTATATGAATACAGCCACTGGAATTTCATTAAACTGGTTCGCTTCGGATGTTGCCAGCAGTAGTTCTGATGTTAAATTTTTACAAAGGACTTTTATTAAGCCGGGATGGTTAAAGCTCGCTTTGATAGCAAATCTTGGATTTGAATTAAGAACAGAAAAAAAAGGAATTTTCTATTTAGGGGCTTCACTAACCAATCCATTCTATAATATCGCAACTACACAAATTACCTATGATGAAAATTTATCGACTCCAGACAAGGAAATATTAATGGATTTAAGAGGAGGAATTTTTACTTTTGATTTACGTTATTATTTTAAATCAGATCCGATTAAAAAGAAAGTAAACGACAAAAAAAAATGAAAGTAAGTGGATTTACCATCATTAGAAATGCTTTAAAATACGATTATCCGATTGTTGAAGCAATTAAATCTATTTTACCTATTTGTGATGAAGTTATCGTTGCTATTGGAAATTCTGAAGATGAAACCAAAAATTTAATTCTATCGATTGGTTCTGATAAAATAAAAATAATTCACACTATTTGGGATGATAGTTTGCGACGAGGAGGTCGTGTTTTAGCTCTAGAAACAGACAAAGCTTTTAAAGCTATTTCAAAAGATTCTGATTGGTGTTTTTATATTCAAGGAGATGAGGTATTGCATGAAAAATTCCATCAACCTGTTCTTGATGCTATGTTAAGATGGAAAGATGACAGCAGAGTGGAGGGTTTATTGTTCAATTACGAGCATTTTTATGGGTCATATGATTATCTTGGAGATTCTAGAGGTTGGTATCAGAAAGAAGTTCGAATTGTTAGGCGACACTCTTCGATTTATTCCTTTCGTGATGCACAAGGTTTTCAAAAACAAGGCCGGCCTTTAAAAGTGAAAGTAAGTGGCGGAAGTATTTATCATTATGGTTGGGTGAAGCATCCCAAATTTCAACAACAAAAGCAATTGAACTTTAATAAGCTTTGGCATGATGATCATTGGATGGATAAGAATGTAGATAAAGTAGATGAGTTCGATTATTCACAAATAGACTCATTGAAATTATTTAATGGCACACATCCAGAAGTGATGAAGGATAGAATTAGTAAAATGAATTGGAAATTTAGCTTTGATCCCACTCAAAAAAAACTAAGTTTTAAAAACAGATTCCATATTTTTTTAAAAAAATATTTCGGCATTTCTATTGGGGTTTACAAAAACTATCGAATTTTAAAATAGAAAAGCCCTAGATCAACCTAGGGCTTTAATTAATTATTTAAAATTTATTATTCAGCAATTTCTGCTTCTGTTGATTCTTCGGATTGTTTATCCGTTTTTTCTTTCTTATCTTTTTCCTTGTCACCTTTTTTCTCAATCATTGTTGGATTCCAACCTAAAGTCAAGAATAAGGCAAAGAAGCCTAATACATATGCAACAATTACATGCCATCCGTTTTTTACGTAATTTACAACCGAACGCGCTTCAGGAAATTTGCCTGAAATAGCAACACCTGCAGATGAACCAAACCAAATCATAGATCCACCAAATCCAACAGCATATGCTAATACCCCCCAATCATAACCGTTTTGCTCCAAACATAACTTGGTTAAAGGAATATTATCAAATACAGCAGAAATAAAACCTAATGATAAAGCCGTTTGCCATGATGCAGATGGTAATTCATCTACTGGCATCAAAGAAGCAGTGGTAACTAAAGCCGTTAAGAAAATAGTTCCTGCAAATGAATGTTTAATTTCTTCCCAAGGGGTTGAGGTGAAAAGGGCCCCAATTAAAATCGCCCCCCAAACTCCAGCAGCAGGGAAATCTAATAAATAGTTAGTCGAAATAGCTCCAACTAAAATCATTAACACGACTATTAGTTTTGCTCCGTTTATTTTAACTCCAGCTTTGGCATTTGCCTCGATAGGTTGAAAAGCATGTTGCTGTTTAGCTCCAAAATATCCAAAAAACAGAAAAGCAACAATTGAGGCAATAAAAGCAGGTAAAACTTGAACAGGGTTAACTCCTTCGATCCACATAATGGTTGTAGTTGTATCACCAACCACACTTCCTGCTCCACCAGCATTACTGGCAGCAACAATGGCAGCAACATAACCTACGTGTACTTTATTTTTGAAAACAACCATTGCGATTGTACCTCCAATCATTGCTGCAGCAATATTATCAAGGAAGGAAGAAATTATCATAATTAAGAAAAGCAATACTAAACCACCTTGCCATCCACTCGGCAAATATTTAGGGAGAATTTCAGGAATACCAGAATCTTCGAAATGCTTAGCGAGAATTCCGAAACCAAAAAGTAGACCTATAAGATTCACTAATGTTCGCCATTCTCCTTCTGGGTGATGTTCAGTTCCACCAATTATATGTCCAGCAAAATCAAAACTGCTATCAATCGAAAATTTAAGTAGCAATACTGTGGTTAGTCCACCAAGTGCAACATACATGGTATGGTTATGAAACAAAGCTACGCCCACTAAAGTTAAAGCAAAAACGATAAATTCAATACGAATTCCTCCAATTACTGGCATTTCACTGGTACTAGAAGCAAATGCAGCATAAGGAATTAGAAATAATATTAAAACAGTGAAAATTGTTTTAAAGTTGAGAAGTAGTTTCATAAATATGAATTATTTAAAAATGGTTTTTGATTAATTATTTAAGTATAAAAGGTTGAGTTATTTTCTGTTTCTAAACCCTAAGGTTTCTAAAAATAATGAATCTATTTGAGAACGAAATATTGCTTTTTTTTAGTTTGATTTTTGTAGAAATAATATTTAAGGACAGATGAGTAATAAATTTTATATAGGTTGGTTTTGATGTACTATGTTTAACAGGAATAAAATAAGATTCTACTATTGCGTCTTCTGAAAAAGGTATTTTTTGAGTAGTTGTTTTTAATAAACTTGATTTTTTTGTGAAAATAAGTTCACAAGAATTACTTAATGCTGGAATACTAAATCCCACATAAAAAGCGATTATTGCGCTGATTTTCAGAATATATGATTTATTAATCATGGTTTAAAGGTAATACTTGTTTGAGTATGCGATGTTAATTCATTAAAAAATTCTTAGAAACTCTAATTTGTTCAAATATTTGTCGATATTTGCAACCCGAATTAAAAAATTAATAACCAGGGTTTCGTACCCAAAAATTTAATGTTATGTCAGTAAAAATCAGATTAGCGCGTCACGGTAAAAAGGGAAAACCTTTCTTTCACATTGTAGTTGCAGATTCTCGTTCTGCAAGAAATGGAAAGTTTATTGAAAAATTAGGAACTTATAATCCAATTCTTAATCCAGCAGTAATTGAATTAGATGTAGACCAAACTGTAAAATGGCTGCAAAAAGGAGCCACTCCAACGGATACTTGTAAAGCAATTCTTTCTTATAAAGGTGCTCTTTATATGAATCACTTGAATAAAGGTGTTGCGAAAGGAGCATTGACTCAAGAGCAAGCAAATGCTAAGTTTGATAAGTGGATGAATGAGAAATCAGGAAAAATTCAAACGAAAAAAGATAAATTAGCTTCTGGCGCAAATCAAGAAGAGCAAAAGAGAATGGCTGCAGAAAGAGCAGTTCGCGAAGCAAAAGCTCAATCTATTTTGGCAAAACAAACTGTTGTTGAAACACCAGCAGTAGAAACCGCTCCAGAAACAGCTTCTGATTCTTCAGAAGAAAACGCATAATTTCTTACCCTTGCAACCAAGGGACTTAATACAAATTGGTAAAATAATTAAACTCTCCGGTCATTCCGGGGAGTTAATTATTTATGGCCCTTCCTTCATAGAAGAAATCAAAGATTTTAGTGCTCCATTATTCGTGGAAATTTCTGGGGAGAAAGTTCCTTTTTACATGGAAGGACTTAAACCTATCAATAAAGAGAGAGCCGTAGTAAAGTTTCAGTATGTGAATTCAGAAAAAAAGGCCATGAATTTATTAGATAAAAATATTTTCATTGTTTCTAAGAATAAAGTAAAGGATAAAATGAAATTCGATTGGAAGGGATTTTTAGTAATTGACGAAATTTATGGTGAAGTGGGCGAGATGAGTTTTATTGAAGAGAATAGTAAAAACCCATTGATGATTATTAAAAATGGGTCTAATGAAATATTGATTCCTTATCGTGAAGAATTTATTGTTGGGATGGATGAAAAAGAAAGAATTTTATTAGTGAAATGTCCTGAAGGATTATTGGAACTTTATCTGAAAAATGATGAAGAAGAATGAAACTTTCAAATTTAAAAAGTTTGAAGTCAATCATAAAATCAATGCTCAAAAAGTAAGTACGGATTCTGTTTTATTAGGAGCATGGTCAAATTTAGAAGAATCAAGAAACATTTTAGATATTGGAACAGGATGTGGTGTTTTAGCTTTGATGGCTGCGCAACGAACATTACAGGCCCAAATTACAGCAATAGAAATAGATCGTTCTTTTGCTGAAGAAGCAAGATTCAATTTTACCAATAGTTTGTTTTCAAATAGAATTAATTTATTAAACGAAGATGTTAGACAATTTTCGACAGAGAAATTTGATCATATTATTTGTAACCCACCTTATTTCGCCAACTCATTAAAGTCGGAAATCAACTCACGAAATAAAGCTAGACATGATTTAAATTTAAGTCTTGAAAATTTAGCAGAAACAGGCTCTCGATTAATGAGTTTTAATGGAAAAATTTCGATGGTTATTCCCTTACAAAGAATGGAGACCCTAATAAAATTTTTTAATCATTTTGAATTGTATTTAACTCGAAGGTGTGATGTAAAACATACCAATAATTCCTTGCAATCACTATGCTTGTTAGAATTTCAAAATGTAAAAACCGAAATAGTAGAAAATGCTGAATTAATTATTAAGAATGGTGACGAATACACTAACGAGTACAAAAATTTGCTTCGTGATTTCCTATTAATTTTTTAGAATAAAAAAAGCCTCACAATCGCGAGGCTTTTTTATGTTTTTGAGTGTAAATTATTTTTTAGAAATTATTTTTTCTTTAATACGAGCAGCTTTACCAGTAAGTTCTCTTAAATAGAAAATACGCGCTCTACGAACCACACCTTTTTTGTTGATTTCTACTGAATCAATAAATGGTGAGTGAACAGGGAAAATACGTTCTACACCAATATTATTTGAAATTTTTCTTACAGTAAAAGTTTCGGTAACACCTAAACCTCTTCTTTGAAGAACAACACCTTGATATTGTTGCACACGCTCTTTGTTTCCTTCTTTAATTTTATAATTAACGGTAACAGTGTCTCCAGCCTTAAATTGGGGATGTTTGTTGGTTCCAACAAGCTCAAACGATAATTTTTGTAATAGTTCCATGATTCAATCAGTTAATAAAATTCGGGGTGCAATGTTACGAATAATGTTTCATAAGAGCAATTTCGAAGCGATAATTATTTATAAACCCTAATAATAGTTCTTCTTGAAAGCTTATATTCCTCATCAGAGCAAGTAGAACAGGCAGTTACCGGATCTTTTTTGCTATGTGAATGTTAATTACGCTAAGAAAGCAATCCGTTTTATAGAACAAGGTGGTTAACGTCAATTTAGGAAATTACTTTCGGTGTGGAAAATAGACTTATCTATTAGTTTAGGTTGCTTCAATTAGTACATCGATAAATAAAAGCAGGAGGAATATTCATTGGGGTAAAATCAAGTTTTACGATTTTAAACCTGGATTTCAACAGTTTGTGAGCGTTTAGGGAATATTGGAACTGTAAAAATGTCCCCGTTTTGGATAGATATTTAACAGACTGTGTTAAAATGGAGTTTTTTATTTGCGAAGGAATAACAGTAAATGGAAGAGATGAAATAATGTGATCTGCTGCTTCAAAACTATTTTTTTGCAAATATTCTCCAATTTTTTCAGCCGAATCGTTAATTAAAATCATTCGACTGTCATGTATTTCGGCCTCGATTTGCTCGCAAAAAGATTTTTG
>JBIPLT010000048.1:0-14803 GCA_044368255.1 Flavobacteriales bacterium | reverse complement strand
ATCTGTAGAATCAGTTCCAGAATGTGTTCGTTTCAAAATATTAAAAGAGATATAAGATTCTCCCAAATTCAACGTTTTTACATTAGGAATGTCTGCTTGTAAGAATACCTTGTACTCGCTGGTATTGAAAATATTTTCTGGAAGTATAACATTCAACGAATATTCACCTGGTTCCTTGTTAACGGGTTCAATAGAATGTGTGCTTGTAGTGAAAAGTACGGTATCATCTGAAGCATGAATCTGAAGTTGCATTCTGAAATTGCGAACAGTTTCGATAATCCGATAATTTATTTGTATTCTGATTTTTTCATCTGCATAGAATTTTCCGATTGTTTCTTTATTATCATTCAATAAGAAAATACTTTTCAATTTGATTTCATCACCTCCCGGGGCTTCCGAAATATTATTCCATTCCACTTTTCCGTCTTCGCGACTTTGACTTTGGCCTTTGGTAAAATATTGTTCGATGGTATCATTTATCGATCCTTGAAATTCAACATAGCCATTGGATAATAATATTCCTCTTGTACAAAGCTTTCTTAAACTCGACATATTATGGCTCACAAATAAAACGGTTCGACCTGAATTAGCACTTACTTCTTGCATCTTGCCAATGGCCTTTTTTTGAAATTCAGCATCACCAACCGCCAACACTTCATCTACTACAAGAATTTCTGGTTCGAGATGGGCTGCTACTGCAAAACCAAGTCTTACCCTCATTCCACTGCTGTATCTTTTGACAGGAGTATCGAGATATTTTGCTACCCCCGAAAAATCAACTATTTCATCAAATTTCAAATCAATTTCATTTTTTTTCATTCCCAAGATTGTACCATTGAGAAAAATATTTTCTCGTCCTGATAATTCAGGATGAAAACCTGTTCCTACTTCAAGCAAAGAAGCAATACGTCCTTTAATTTTCAATTCTCCTTGAGTCGGACTAGTAATGCCTGATAATATTTTCAAAAGCGTTGACTTTCCGGCTCCATTTCGACCCACGATACCTAAAATATCACCTTGCTGAACAGTAAATGAAATGTCTTTTAATGCCCAAATATTCTCACCACCTTTCATCTCCCGTTTATTTTCAACAGCCGAATTTAATAGCGGATCTCCTTTACCTTTCATTTTGCTCAACCATCTTTGAAAATCTTCCATAAAAGAACCCGAACCGATTTTACCCAACCGATAAAGCTTCGACAAATCATTCACTTCTATAACGTTTTTTCCTCCCATCAGATGGTATCAATAAAATTTCGTTGCACTTTTGAAAATAATGCCAAACCAATAAACATACATATTATTCCTGTTATCAAACTAATTGATAAATGCGTCATATCGGGAATTATCCCACCTAAGAAAATACTTCTTACAGCTTCTATGACGCCCGAAACAGGATTGTAATAAATCAAAACAGCTAGTTTTCCTTGCACCATGCTCAACGGAAAAATTACAGGAGAAAAGTACATGAGTAATTGCAATCCGAATTGCAACAAGAATTTAAAATCACGATAACGAACAGTTACGGCCGAAAAAATCAAACCAAAAGATGTTCCAAGAACAATCATCGTTAAAATCACCAATGGCAATAACAGAAAAGGAAGAAATGAATCGATACTCACTTGTTGATCATAGAAATAATAGGCCCAAACAAAAATCAAAATTAAAAGACTAAATGAAAATTTAACTAATGCCGTAATGATTATTGAAAAAGGTATCACTATTCTTGGAAAAAAAACTTTACTAAAGAGGTCGGCATTGGCGGTAAAAGTATCCGTTGTTTTTTGTAGAATCTCAGCGAATAAAGTCCAAAAAACCAAAGCTGAATAATAAAAGAGAAATTTTGGATACCCTCCAGTTTGAACACCCATCAAATTACCAAAAATGATCATAAAGGCCAACGAAGATACAAAAGGCTGTAAAATCAACCATAATGGTCCTAAAATGGTTTGTTTATATATCGAAACCAAATCTCTCCTGGAAAAAAGGTAAACTAAATCCTTGTATGCGAATAAATCTTTCAAACCCGAAAAAACGCCATTGCTTTTTGAGTTAATGACCCTAGACCATTCGGTAATATCCTTATCCATCATAAAATCGAAATGTTTTTCAAATAGGATGGCTTAGCAAAGAATTCAACTAAGTTGCACTTTTCAAAACAAATTATTAATTCAGAAATCGAAACTTTAAAACACATAAAAAACTATTTACATCGTGATAAATCAACAAAAATCAAGATTCACTATTTCCTATTTCATCCTTTTTCTTATTGCTTCCGTAACCATAACCGTAACCATAACCGTATCCATAACCGTAACCATAACCATAGCTATATTTACTGTAATAATATTTAAATTTACTTGGGACAACACCATTTAAAATCAACGAACAATTAGTTAAATTATTTCTCTCAATAATGTTCTCAATAAAATTTACCTCCTGCCTTCTGGTTGTTTTAGTGTTAAAAACAAAAATATTAATGTCGGAATGTTTCATCATCACTAAAGCATCTGAAATCAAACCAACTGGTGGGGTGTCAATAATGATAAAATCATATTGCTCTCTAGCTCGATCCAAAAACAATTTTAACGAATCATACAAAACCATTTCAGAAGGGTTGGGTGGTGTTGGGCCACATAATGCAAGATCAAGAAATTCATTATCCGTTTTTGTAATCACCTTTTCGAATGGTGTAGCATTAATTAGAAATGAGGTTATTCCTGTAGATGATCCTTTAAACGAAAATGCTTTATAAATTCTTGGCTTATGCAAATCTAATTCAACTAATAAAACTTTTTTATTTGATTTTGAAATGATGTTAGCTAAATTGATAGAGGAAAATGTTTTTCCTTCCCCAGGCGCCACAGAGGTTATCAATATAACTTTCGAGCTCTTGGCTGGACTGAAATATTGTAAATTAGTTCTTATAGAACGAAAAGATTCGGTGGTTGCAGATTTAGGGTCGTTACCCATAGCAATAGCATCAGCATTCTCTTTTAATCTAAATACCTGCCCTAATAATGGAATTTTAGTGATATCAGCTAATTCAGTTAGGGTTGAGATTTTTCTTACAAATGCTTCCCGCCAAAAAACATACAGGGATGAAATCAAAAAACCAATCAAAGAAAAATAAATAATGTATTTATTTTTATTCGGTCTCGTTTTACCCATTGCCTGTGGCTCTTCAATGACCTTCGACTCGGGAATAATCCCTGCCTTAGCAATGATAGTGGAAAATTTCTTTTCCTGGAGATACATGTATAATTTTTCATTAATACTTAGTCTACGTGTAATGCTTTGCATCGCTCTACTTGTAATAGGTAATCTTTGTAATTTCCCTTTGAAAATATCTATTTCTGTTTTTATAGAAGCAAGATGATCGAGCACTGCTACTTTAGAATTATCAATATAAGTTAATAAATTTGATTTCAAACCAGCCAGTTTACGATCAATTTCTCTCACTCTTAAACTCTTTTCAGTTGAGTTAGTCAAAGCAGCCGTACGTTCCACTTGTAGGCTATATAAGTCTTCAATTGTCTTTTGGAGAAATCCATCTTTATCTCCTACATAAAAAGAAGAAGGTAAGGTTTTATCAAGTGGGGAGTTCAAGGAATCAATATAGGATTCTAGTGATAGAAGATCCTTATATCTTAAATTCAGGCTTCTGTATTGATTATCAAAATCCATCAATTGTTCAAAATACCCTTCCTCTTCTCGACTAAGGTTAATTACAGCATTTTCAGAATTGAATATTTGAAGCGTGTCTTCAATACCTCCTAAAATATTGGTAACAGTGTCTAATTGTTGGTGAATTGAAAAAATAGTTCGATCACTCACTGTCGTTTTCGAATCAGTCGTTTGTCGAATGTAAACCTGACAAAGTGTATCTAAAAACAAAACTGCTCTCTCCTGCAAAATATCCTCAACAGAAACCTGAAGAATACTCGTGTTTTCTATGTTCTCAATTTGAATGGAGGCAGAATACTTACTAACCAGATTTTCTCTGTGATGAATAACAAAATAATAATTTACTTTTTTGATGTTTTCTAAAAAATCATCAGAAAACCTAAAACTTTTTTCAATGCTAATGGATAAATCGCTATTTTCAATTCTTTCACTAAAATTTGCTTCAATTTCCTTTTTTTCGTTATTCAATGAATATGAAATTCTGAAAGAATTATCATCGACAATCTCTATGTATATTTCTTTTTCGTTCAGTGATTTATTCTTACATTTTCCATTAACCTCAAATGGAATACCTTTTAATGTTTCAATGGTTCTTATTCGACCTACAATAAAATAACTCACATCAAAATTCAAAACATCCAGTGTTTTTCGCACAATATCTCTTGATTTAATTACTCTCTGCTCATTTTGGATGTTTTCATAAACCCCATAATAACCTATTGAATTATAAATATTTTCTTGATAATCAAAGGTTTCATTAGAGTTAATTAAAATCTGGCAAGAAGCCCCATAATAATCTGGAAGTTTATATGAATAAAAATATCCTACTAAACCAAACATCAACGGAATAGATAGCAGGTACATAATATTCCGTTGAACGATGCGAAGATATTTTGTTATATCTTTTATATCAAAGAGTTGTTGACTATTTCTATTCGGGGTATTTTTCATATTTTTCTTACTACTAGCAAACTTAATAAGAAAATATGGTTTTATCAAAATAGAAAAATAAGACTGAGGATTTTTTTTATACTCTTAAAACTGTAAAATGGTCACTTAATCCGTAAATAAGTGTATCTCATTATCGTTAATACAATTATCCAAAATAGCTATAAACGTTTATAAATAACCCTAAAAATTTCATTCTTTAGCAAGGATAAAATCCTTTAAACAGAAATATCGATCTTCTTGCCTAAAAAAAGAAAAAAAATGTATTTGGAACCGTCAATTTTATTAACTTTGTATAAATTGATTTATTATGAAAAATTTATTGCTTCTTATATTTATCCTTCTAGGAAGTTTAGATCTTCATGCCGGAACGTTCACTTCCTTAGTTAATGGTTCTTGGAATGTAGCCGGTACATGGACCGCCGTTGGAGATAGTGATGGCATTCCTGATATAGATGACGATGTAACCATTCAAGCAATTCATAATGTTAGTGTAACGGGCACTGGCCATAATTGCCGAAATTTAGTTACAAATGGCATACTAACATTAACCAGTTCTTGTAATTTAAGTATCTGGGGAAATTATACCTTGAACGGAAGTGAAGCTGGATCAAACGGCTCTCTATCTTTTAAAAGCAGTAATGGTACAATTTCGGGTGCTGGAACTTTTGGTTCTCTGATACGTTATTCATTTGTAGGGTCAAATTATACCATAAGTTCAGAAGTGGTAATTTTAAAGTCTATCGTTTGTAGCGCTGGTAACGGAACTATCACCAATAATGGATATGTGAGATGGCAACGTATATATGGAAATAATTCAACTTGGATAAATAATTCCGGCTCGACTTTGGAGTTTGGTTATTATATAATTGATAGTTGGAATGTGACACTTAATACATCGGCAGCAAATAATACCGTGATTTACTCTGCAAGCAGTGGATCTCATATTATGAAAGATCCAGTGAATAATACCTACCATCATTTAATTTTTAGAGGAAGCGGCTCTACAAAAAGGATGCCTGATGATATCATTGTGAATGGTACATTTACGTTAAGCACGAATGCATCTGTTGATTCCGAAGGCTTTGATCTTTATCTCAGAGGAAATTTTTCAAAACCGCAATTTTCTGGAAATATTACACAAGATCCTGGAACGGTAATAAATTTTGATGGGGCTTCCGCACAAACAATTACGTCTACAGGCTCCTTGACTTTAAATGATTTGGTGTTTAATAATCCGACATCTGTTTCATTTTTAGCAGGTCTATTCAATATTTCAAATTCGATGACGGTATCTCAGGGTACGGTCAACCTAGGTACCGCATTACTTACGCTACAATCGAACGTTACAAAAACCGCCTACATTGGTCAATCCGCAGGAACCATTTCCGGTACAATGACTATTCAACGTTTTATTACTGCTCGTCCTGATGGATACTCTGATATTTCAAGCCCAATGACTTCTGCAACTTTTGCTAGTTGGAATGATGATTTCAACCTTGTTTTTTCTGCTTATATACCCAATGTAACAGAGCCCTCTTGTTATGGCTATGATGAAACAATGTTTGACTATTATGGTATTGAATCTATGACTGAAAACATGGTTCCAGGCGTGGGTTATGAAGTTTATTTTGCTAGTGATGGAGATTCCACGACTTCATTACCAGCAAGAACCGTTGATGTTACCGGAACGCCAAATATGGGGAATATTTCAGTTCCTGTTACTGTAAATAATGATGGTTGGAATTTAGTTGGGAATCCTTATGCTAGCTTTATTGATTGGACACATTATAGAACAAATGCTGGGATAGCTATAAATTCCCAATTCCTTTTTTACGATGAAGCGATTGAAGATTTTGCCGCAGGAAATCCAGGTGATGTGCTTGCGCCAAGTCAAGGATTTTGGATTGAAGCTACAAGTGCAGGAAATGCAATTTTTCAGGAATCAAATAAAATTGTAAACACGAGTTCCTCTTTCCGAAGTAGAAATGAGCAGTTATTTGCTGTAAGAGTTAGTTCAGATTTGATAAGATTCACCTCCAACACTTATATCCGATTCGATGAATCGGCTGATGTGTCTTATAGTGCTAATCATGATCTTACTTTCCATCAGCTTCCTAATGCAAAAGCACCCTCTTTATTTTCTCATTCTTCTGATGGAAAAAATTTAAGAATTAATGAACTTCAGCCTGAAGAGTCATTTTCTTTGCCCCTAACTTTCATTTCTGGTATTGATGGAACCTATCAAATTTCGTTGCACCATATTGAATCTGCACAGTTGGAAGGATATAATTCAATTATTCTGGAAGATAAAAAGACCGGTGAAATAATTGATATTACCAATTTGAATTATGAATTTGAAGGCCTTGTTGATGACGATAAAGATAGATTCATTCTCCATTTCAATAAAAAATCTACTCTCGCAATTGCCGCAACATCTAACGTTTCATTTATTAATTCATCAGATGGTGTTTTCGTGAATTTCAATTTAGATGAATTAGTTCCTGCTTATGTGACTGTTTATAATTTGGCAGGACAAGAAATTGTGAATACTCAATTGGTGGCCGCTGAAAAGAACAAGTATTCAATAGCACTTCCTGAATCATTCCGTGGCGCTTATATTATCCGTGTGGTTGTAGGAGATAAAATAATTGAACAATTCACTCAACAGTATTTTAAATAATTCTTAGATTTGTCAACTATGTTAAAAAATATTGCTTTAGTTTTCACGATTATAGTCGTAACAGCGTTATCCAATCCGGTTTTAGCGGGTACTGTTATGGGTATGGGTATGGGTATGGGTAATCCTCCTTGCGGAGTAGGTAATTTCCCACCTTGTCCTGCTGCAGTTCCAATTGACGGTGGCATATTATTACTGGCAGGTGCTGGTCTTACTTTGGGCGCCAGAAAATTGCTCAAAAAAAAATGATTTAAATATCAAAAAATATAATCCCGCATTAGCGGGATTTTTTTATGCTAAAACAATTCAAAAACCCAATCGCTTTATTTTTTTTGAAATTCGGAACCTTGTATCTGGTTTGGTTTCTATTTTATGATGTTTGGTTGCGATCACCTAAAGAAAATGTTCGAGACGGTGAAATCACCATTGAAAATTCATCGTCAATCGATATATGGATGATAGAAAAGACTACATCTGTATCGGTCTCCACTTTAAAAAAATTAGGCCACGATGTTTTTTATGATGGGGCCAGAACTTTCGGAATCGTTGGAAGTAACGGTCTTTGGGTGGGCGACTCGTGCAATGCTATTTCATTGATTGCACTCTTTAGTGGTATTATGATTTGTCTTTCCGGTAAATGGTGGATTAAATTGGTATACATATTCATTGGGGGAATCATCATTTGGTTGATGAATGTGATACGATTGGTGGTATTAGCAATTCTTAGTTCCAGTTCACCTGAATCTATCGAATTCAACCATACGTATACCTTCACCATTTTCATTTATTGCATCATCATATTCATGTGGTACTTTTGGATTAAAAAATTTGCAGACCTTGATGCTTGCCCAGAAGAGAAATAAAATCCAAATTATTTTATTGATTATACTTGTTTTAATCACAGGGTATTTCAGAGAATATTTATTCAAAACATTGAATCTGATTATTGATTATGGGGAAAATCAAGAAGTGAAAAATCTATTTCAAGGGGTTTGGGCTTCAATTGCCGATTGGGAAGAAGGAAATTTAATTTTACTCAAATGGATCATGACCATTGTCTTCACATCGGCCTTTCTTTGGATAAATCTAATGTTTGCGAAAGTATTATTTCAAACCAAAAAATATAATACTATTATCATCCTCATTTATTCTGGAATTTTTTTACTTGCGGCTTTTAGTATAGTTATTGGAAAATTGATTCCCTCCATTTATTCTGATTGCTTTTATTTTTCAAGATGGATGATGGGAGCTGTACAATCACCATTATTAACTGCTTTAATTTGTTTGATTATTTTTTATTCCAATCAGAATTCTAGCCAAAAAACCAATTAACCAAAAAAGGTTATAAAGAAAATTGATAGCGGGATTAAATTTCTTTCTATTTCAGGACTATTAATAGGTATATTTTATTTGGAAAAAAGTTAAAAGAGAAATTAAATCTTAATCAAAAATCGGTATCATTCTTTGCATTTTATCATTGTAGAAAACGTCTATGGCCATTGTTCTCCATTTCAAAGCGGCCTTAGCATTGATGATTTCAAATTTCGGATGATTATCTGATAATACAAAGGCTTCTTCCATATCCACATCACCTGGGAAAATGAAATTTTCATTAATAAATTTCCTTTTAGAATCATTCACTGCAAGAAATTCAATATTTCTTTCATATATATTTTTATGTGTTGGCCAGGCAACTGCATTCAATCCTGATGCCAATAATGTTTTATAAATACTTCTAGTTCCCATTCCTTCTTCTCCATCAATAAATCCAAATGTATTAACAATCATTATTCCCTTTTCATTTAGCAGACCTTTCACTTTCTCTAAACTTTCTACTGTAAAAATATGTGATGGCGTTTCTTCTCCTTTAAAAGTATCGAAAATAATCGCATCAAATTTTTTATCACAATTATTAATGTAGTGACGGGCATCATCAATCGTCACTTTCACTTTTTCTGGTAATTGAAAAAAATTTCGGGAAACAAATTCCATTCTTTTATCCAATTCACAAACTTCTACGTTATAACCAAGTTGAGTAAGATGTTTTGCCACACTGCCTCCACCTAAACCTAACAACAAAACATTTCTTCTTGCAGGGGGGAACGAATCTAATACCTTTTCTATATGATAAACATAAGTGAAATATCTTTCTGCGTCCTTCACCTTTAAAGCTGTTGGATCATCCATTGTTTGCGAAATTCGATTTACAAATAACCAACGGCTATATTCCCCTTTTTTTGTTGAATCATAATAATATTCATTGGGGAAATCTAAAACTACAATTTGTCCTAAAATTCCTTCGGATTTGTAAACAATTTTTATTAACCCTTGCTGTTTTGCAAAAGAGTTTTTATAAATTCCAAAAGCAGCAATAACTAGCAAAATCATTCCAGGTCCATTATCATTTAAACGAAATAATTTAATGAGTGGAATTAAGCCTAGAATAATTCCTGTAAAAATAGCTGGCCACGTGAGACCTAATTCAGGAATGATTATAAAACCGAATAAAAATGTAGCTAGAATACCACCAACAGTTGAAATGGCATATACCGTTCCTGACGCACGACCTGGACTTAAAAATTCTGATATATTGGTAATGATCAAAGGAGAAACGGTTCCCATCATGAAAACGGGTGGAAAAAGAATCAATAAAGAAGAAATAGTAACAGCAATTTCCAAATCCATTCTTCCAAAAAGCATAAATGCAATTTTGGATATGAAGGGCATACAAATAGTAAAAATTGCTGCGAAAACCAGAACACGGTACAATGTTCTTTCAGGATTTTTTTTCTCACTCAAAATTCCTCCCATAAAATATCCTGCAGCCAAGCCAAAAAGCGTGACTGCCATCACTGCCGACCAAACATAAAGAGAACTACCAAAATAGGGTGCCATCATTTTAGCCCCTAATAATTCGGCTGCCATCACAGAAGCTCCTTCGATGAAAGACAATGTCAAAAAGAAAAAAAGTTTATTTTTCATAACCAATTAGGCCATAAATATACATGAATAAACCATACTTTTATAAAATATCCGCACACGATGTTCTCCTATAAGAAAAACCCGATTGCTTACATACTATTTCTGACCTGCATTATTCGATTGATTTTGTTTACCATTTCTTATTCTCAAGGAGCCCATTCGTTCTTTCTTTTCGATTCTTACCGTTATTTAGGATTGGGAGAAAACCTATTCGAGTCGGGACTTTATGCCGAAAAAATAACTGACCCCTTGTTTGAATCCATATTCATAACTCCAGGTGCCCCTGTAATTTTTTATTTACTAAAAAGTATAGGAGGGATTCCAGCGATTATCTTTTTTCAAATCATCTGTCAAACGATTACTTGTTTTTTATTAATGAAAATTATTCCTCTCATTTTTCCAAATTGCCAAGGAAAAGTGATTCGCAATTCAGGAATAGCTTTCGCCATCGATTTAGCTTCAATTGTATTAGGAAATGTTATAATGACGGAAACCATTTTTACTACAATACTTTTTGCATTTATTTACTTTTTTGTAAAGTCATTAAAAGATAATTCGTTAAAATTTTTAATCATCGCCTCCATTTTGCTGGGTGTTTCCTCTTTATTTCGCCCAATAATTCTTTATTTCCCAATTTTACTTTTAGCTGCTTCGTTTTTTATCTTCCGTCCAACCGATCGTGGATTCTTAAAAAGAATATTCGCGCTTTTGATTCCATTTTATATGATTATTGGATTGTGGATGTTTACTAATTATCGAATACATCACCATTTTTTCTTTTCTTACCAAGGAGAATTCAATATGGGATATTATCAAGCAGCTCATATCTATTCGGAAAAATATGATATTAATCTAATTGAAGCGCGAGAAAAATTTCATTACGAAGTTCAAAAAAGTTTTGATGATTCTGAATACAATGAAATAGACCAAGTTATTTTTTACTCAGCATTTGGTAAAAAAGCTAGAGAAGTAATTAAGAATAATCCATTTTACTTTTTTAAGAATATGGCTACGGCAAATTTTTATCTTTTCTTTCGGCCCGTTCGCGATTATTTAAAAATTACGCTAGGAAGCGATGAACTTTTTCATACTCGTAGTAAAAATCATAGTATAGGTGTTCAGTTTCTGATAATTTGGCAAATGTTAATTAATATTTTAGTCTTCATATTACTTCCTTTCGGGTTCCTTCACCTCTATAAGAATAATAAAGGATTGTTTTATTTTTTCCTAAGTTTCATTATTTATTTCATGCTAGTTTGCTCCGGCCCCGAAATTGATGCTCGATTTCGAGTGCCTATGATTCCTGTTTTATTGATTCTGAGCACCTCAGGCGTATTATTTCTTATGGAAAAATTTAAGCATAAAAATGCGAAGGTTGCGAAGGATAATTCTACTTTTGCATCCTAAATCTTACTATATGCAAAGAGACACCGCCATATTCGACCTTATTCAACAAGAAAAAGAACGTCAGCTTCATGGAATAGAATTAATCGCCTCTGAAAACTTTGTAAGTGATCAAGTAATGGAAGCAATGGGTTCTGTGATGACCAATAAATACGCTGAAGGTTTACCGGGAAAAAGATATTATGGTGGTTGTGAAATTGTAGATCAATCAGAACAATTAGCCATTGATAGATTAAAAAAGATATTTAATGCAGAATGGGCAAATGTTCAGCCTCATTCGGGTGCTCAAGCGAATGCTGCAGTGATGTTAGCTTGTATTCATCCAGGTGATTCTATTTTAGGTTTCGATTTATCGCATGGCGGACATTTAACTCATGGTTCACCAGTGAATTTTTCAGGAAAATTATATCGTCCTAACTTTTATGGTGTAGAGGAAGCAACTGGACAAATTGATTATGATAAAGTAGAGGCAAAAGCGAATGAAGTAAAACCTAAATTAATTATTTGTGGTGCTTCAGCTTACTCTCGTGATTGGGATTATGTTAGATTGAGAAAAATTGCTGATAAAATAGGAGCATTATTATTGGCTGATATTTCTCATCCTGCTGGTTTAATTGCAGCTGGTTTATTAAATGATCCGATGCCTCATTGTCACATAGTCACTTCTACCACACATAAAACTTTACGTGGTCCTCGAGGAGGAATCATCATGATGGGAAAAGATTTTGATAATCCATGGGGATTAAAAACTCCCAAAGGGGAAATCAAAAAAATGTCGGCATTATTAGATGCTGCCGTTTTCCCAGGAACGCAAGGTGGGCCTTTAGAACATGTTATTGCAGCCAAAGCAATTGCTTTCGGAGAAGCATTAGATCCTTCCTATAAAACCTACTGCCAACAAGTGATAAAAAACGCATCCATGATGGCAGATGAATTGGTTAAACGAGGTTATAAAGTAATTAGTGGTGGAACCTCTAATCATAGTATGTTGATTGATTTAAGAAGTAAAAATCTTACTGGTAAAATTGCAGAAGCTGCTTTAGGAAAAGCGGATATTACGGTTAACAAAAATATGGTTCCTTTCGATGATAAATCTCCTTTTGTTACATCAGGTATTCGAGTGGGAACAGCGGCAATTACTACACGAGGAGTAAAAGAAAATGATATTCCCAAAATTGTGGAATTAATAGATAAAGCATTGATGAATGCAGAGAATGAAACAGTGTTGAATGAAATCAAATTAGACGTAAAATCGTTGATGAAAGGAAAACCATTATTTGCTTGGTAGGAAAAGATTCGAGATTCAAGATTAAAAATTCAAAATTCGAGATTCAAGATTCAAGATTCAAGATTAGAAATTCAAAGTTTAAATTTCCATTTTCTATTGCGAAATAAAAGTATAAAGAATCCAACCGTTTTGCAATTCGGGTGCAACAGTTGAAACTGAGAATCGTGATTTTTTTGCGTAGATTAATGCGTTTTCTCCAATGCAAGCTTCCTTATAATTGGAACCTCTTTTATCAATTGTAGCTTCCATTACTAAACCTTCTCTATCCACCGAAATATTTACTTTCACTGTACCGCTTCCCTTGCAGATATAAGCCGGAATAGGTAATTTCTCATCTCTTCTTTGGATAAGTTCATACATAGCAGTAACACTTCCCTTAAATGATCCTGAAGAAGTCTTTACCTCCTCACCTTCTTTATTCGTTTTAGTTTTATTTTCCTCTTTATTCACCGTTACATCCTGAGGCTTTTCCTTTTTATACTTGGCAAATTCTTTCGCTTCAAATTCTTTCAGTTCCTTTTCTACTTCTTCTTGAATAGATTTTTCTGTACGAGAATCATATTTCTGTTCTGAATAATCACGCTTATCTTCTGTATTAAAAGTTTTATTGGAAACAGGCTCATTTTTTTTAGGAGCTATCATTTTTTTCATTTCCTCAGGCATCTCCTCGGGGTCCATAAACTCAACAGGAGTTACTTTTTGAACCATATCCACTGATTGGTAACTCTCCCAAGTCATTTTTTTATTAATAGAAAATACGATAAATCCTAGATGAATCAATATGCTGACAGATACAGCAATAATAGTTAATTTTAAGATGGACCTACTTTGATACATTATTACAAAAGTCGGTAAGAAAATCGAGAACTACACTAAGTGTCCATAATTTTATCGTAATTCGTATATGCTTCGTAACGGAATCGGCTATATTTTGGTTTCAACTTTCTGCTTTTCGCTGGTAAATGTCTGCGTGAAGTACCTCGAGAATGTTCCAACAGTCGAAATTGTGTTTTTCCGCTCTATAGTGACTTTTGTCATCACAGCCTTTTTAATCCTTCAATTAGGAATTCCGTTTTGGGGAAATCAAAAAAAATGGTTGCTTTTGAGAGGGGCAGCTGGAGCCGTTGCACTCACCTTATTTTTTTATACTATAAAATTAATGCCCATCGGCACTGCGGTTACCATTCAATTTCTTTCGCCCATTTTCACCATTTTACTTGGAATTTATTTTTTGGGTGAAAAAGTAAAAAAACTACAATGGTTTTTTTTTATTCTCGCATTTATTGGTGTAATCTTGGTAAAAGGTTTTGACCCACGAATTTCTTGGATCTACCTAGGGATGGGAATACTTTCTGCATTTTTCTCAGGAGTTGCTTACAATGCTATAGTGAAATGTAAACATACAGAACATCCGTTGACATTGGTGATGTATTTTCCTTTGGTGGCCATACCTATCACTGGAATTTGGTGTTTGTTCGAATGGAAAACGCCCAATTCTGAGGAATGGTTATTATTATTAATTGCTGGATTATTAACTCAAATTGCACAAATATGTATGACTAAAGCACTACATATGGGAAAATCTTCGGTTATCATTCCATTTAAATATTTAGGAATTATTTATGCTTTGATTTATGGAATACTTTTCTTCAATGAAAGTTATTCTATCACTGTGATTATTGGAATTATTTTGATTTCGGTTGGAGTAATTACCAATGCAATTATCGGGAAGAAAAAAAGCCGTTGACTTTAGTAAGCGGAATTAAAATTAAATGAGGTATTAACTAGTTTAAACCAATAAATAAAGAATCGAG
>JBIPLT010000053.1:0-14625 GCA_044368255.1 Flavobacteriales bacterium | reverse complement strand
AAAGCCGTTGACTTTAGTCATTGGTATTAAAATCAAATGGAGGTACCCGGCTTTAGCCGAAAATAAATCTAAAATTTTATTGGCTTAAGCCAATTATAGCCGAATGATTTTGTTGGGCTAAAGCCCGGGAAAATGCAATAATTTATATTATGCCGACTAAAGTCGGCAGCTATCATTTATATCCCAAACCTTTTGTAATAAACTCCATTAACGGTTTTCCTGTTTCATGATATGTCATTACTTTTTTCATGAAATCTTTTTTCAAACAAGCTTCAGCATCCAATTCGGCAAACCAATAAAATTGCTTATTTAAAATTAACGGTTGCTTTTCTGCTTTTTCTTTTAACTCTTTTGGTAAACGAACCTGTTGTTCTCCTAGCACCACTCCAAAATGCTTGATAAATTTTTTATCCATCACTAACTTATTGAAAGCAGTTAAATTTTTAGTAATGTATTTTCTTAATTGATCTAATTTGGCCGTTTCAATCATATAGGCTCCTTGATAAACTCTTACATGTTCTGGGCCTAATTCAATATATAAACCTGGATAATCTTTATTTCCTTTTCCTTCGGGAGAAATAATTGCCGATGTATTTAATTTGTAAGGTGATTTAT
Source organism: Flavobacteriales bacterium (assembly GCA_044368255.1). Lineage (GTDB taxonomy): Bacteria > Bacteroidota > Bacteroidia > Flavobacteriales_D > UBA2798 > CAMBFX01. The sequence continues at coordinate 14,010 of JBIPLT010000053.1, read as the reverse complement.
CCTTTGAAAAGCGAACATCTTTATTAATTCTGAAAATAGCATCTTTTGGTCCTATTTTTATTTTTTTGTCTTTTTTTGCTACTTCAGTAATCAAATCCTGAATGAAAATTTGCATAGGTAGCTTCACCTCCTTCTCGTAGCGAGTGCGATTTAAATCGAACCAATCCTTATGATTGTTTGGCGCTAATTCCTTGAAAAATTGAAGGAAGTCGGGTGAGAAATAGGACATAATTATAATATTTAGGTTTTAGATCCGCGATGCATCGCTGATGTTATTGGTTTTAAATTATTGATTTACTCCCTTAATGGGCATTTTCATCTCTAAAACTACATAATTTTTCTTCTGCTTATTTATTTAACATTTGACATTTAACATTACATTTGTTTCCCTAAGAAATCAGTTATGAGAGAAATTCAATTCAGAGAAGCCTTACGTGAAGCAATGAGCGAAGAAATGCGCAGAGATCAAAGCGTATTTTTAATGGGCGAAGAAGTGGCCGAGTACAACGGCGCTTATAAAGTGAGTCAGGGAATGCTGGATGAATTTGGTCCTAAACGAGTAATTGATACACCGATTGCAGAATTAGGTTTTGCAGGAATCGGTGTGGGTGCTGCAATGAACGGATTACGTCCGATTGTTGAATTTATGACTTGGAATTTTGCGATTTTAGCTGCCGATCAAATAATTAATTCTGCTGCAAAAATGATGCAGATGAGCGGTGGACAATATAACGTTCCGATTGTTTTTAGAGGAGGAAATGGAACCGCAGGACAATTAGCGGCAACGCATTCACAAAGCTTCGAAGCATTTTATGCTCACGTTCCTGGATTAAAGGTTTTAACTCCTTCCAACCCATACGATGCAAAAGGATTATTGAAAGCTGCTATTCGCGATAACGATCCAGTGGTATTTTTAGAGAGTGAAAAAATGTATGGTGATAAAGGACCAGTGCCAGATGGAGAATATATTATTCCAATTGGAGTAGCTGATGTTAAACGTAAAGGAAAAGATGTTACTATCGTTTCTTTCGGAAAAATTATCAAATTAGCCTATGCTGCTGCCGAAGAATTAGCCAAAGAAGGAATCGATTGTGAAATCATCGATTTAAGAACGATTCGCCCTATAGATTATAATTGCATTATCGAATCGGTGAAGAAGACCAATAGAATGGTAGTGGTAGAAGAAAGCTGGCCATTGGCTTCTATTTCTTCTGAATTAGCCTATTGGGTACAACGTTATGCTTTTGATTATTTAGATGCCCCTGTATGGCGAGTAACTCAAACTGACACTCCTTTTCCTTTCTCTCCTTCATTAATGAACGAAGCAGCTCCAACTGTTCCAAGAATTGTGAGAGCGGTGAAAGAAGTGATGTATAAGTTTTAGAAGAAGGCGGGAAGAAGGCAAAAGTCATGAGGGAAAAGAAAAAAAGATTCAAGATTTGACGCTTTAATAATTCAAAAGCGCTTTACCGAAGAGAATCATTCTTTTCACCTTCCAGTTCATAACCTTTCTGTTTTCTCTCTAGTAGCAATTGAACAACCGTTACCTTAAATTTCAATATTCGAAATTTCAATATTAAAATTCAATATTCAAAATTTCAATATCCAAAATTATTAATGACACCCCACTCCGCAAACCTTGCCTGTAAAAAGCGCGGAGCAGGTATCATCTTCTGTCTTGCGACAGCTTTTTGTAATATATATTCGTGCTTACTCCTCCCCAAGCCCCATTCAGAGGGGGATAAAAAACTACCTTTTGAAAATTGTGCATTAATTAGCGGCAAGCATCAACACAATGGTATCCTTATAATTATTCGCATTTTTATATTCTGCAGTTCCTTTTCTGAGTTTGGTTTTATTTAATACCAAATCATAATCGGTAACATTTGTTCCCGTTCGATGAATTTTTAAAATTTCTTCTCCTAGAAAAACAAATTGCGTGCTTTCTCTCACATCACCGTATTGTTCATCAAAACTGATTTTATCTTCATTCATATCATAATAAGCGATCACTGGATTCTGAATGCCTTCACGAAATTTTTCAAAATAATCCATCTTTGTTTTTTCGTTGCACGAAAGCGGATATTTTTCTTTTGAATTCATAGAAGGCATCACAATAAATTGTGCCGCTCCCATGATATTATTAATTTTTTTATCCGAACCTTTCCAATAGGTTATAAGAACACTGTCGGGAGCAATCAAATCTATTTTTTTGAATTTTTCTTTTATGAATTCTGGAGTGGCCAACAATTGTTGTTCAATTCCATTCGTATACGCCACAACTGGTAAATAACCCTTTCGAAAATCACCTTCCGTGATTATTTTTTCGAGAGCTGTTTCTTTTTTATCAGATTTAGAATCTGATTCATCTTTATTTCCAGAGCAAGAAATAAAGGAAGTCACGAGCAAACTTGCCAGTGAAAATTTAAATAGTTGGGTGGTACGCATAAGTTTTGATAGTTTGATACTTCAAAAGTCATCAAAGCTTTGCATACCTTAAATAGTAAAATATTATTCGCGGGGATTAGGTTATTATTTGCGGCCTCGAGTTTTGTATAGTTCATAGACTAACTAAAATATTAGTTTGTCTAATAAAACCCCTCCGTCTCGAAGACTCGACATCTCCTCTAAGATAAGGGGAGAATTGGTGTAGTAGTTATAATAAAATTGGTTTTATTGAGCGGTTTTGGTCTTTCAAATTCGAGATCCGAAATTTCAATATTCGAAATTCCCCTAGAACTCCACACATTCCTTCATTCTCACTTTCTTTCTATTTTTAGAACGTGATTGCACTTTTTCAAATAGAACTTTATCATCAAATTCAATCACTAATGCAATTTCATGAGAACCCATGCTTGATGTTTTGAGATGAGAAACGGTGAAATCAAAACTGTAACATAAACGCATACGATTATATTTATTGAGCGGTGTGATTAATCCTAGATTAAAAATGAATGAATCAAATCTTTTTCCAGCTAAAGAGAAATTTTTATTTCTGAACCAAAATCCTGCATAAATCGGATTTTTCAATGTATTGAATCCGATTTGAAAAGTTTCTAAATTAGATTGCTTTTCATAAATAAATCCTGGTGAATAAATAATATTATTCGGTCCTAAAAAATTAAACGTAGCATGATAAACTGATTTGATAGGCAATCTACCATCAATTCCCATTAGCGCATCTTTAGGTTTGGTTAAATGATGGAAAGAAACACCTATGGTGGAAGTAACCATTGCTTTTTTATCTGCCGCATGGCCTAAATTAAATTTCACCACTGCACCTGCGCCAAAATCAGGATAAATAATTCTATCATTAGTAGGAATTACGAAATTACTTTCATTTACATTTCCAAAAACCTGATCTAGATTATCACTAAAAACTAATTGATCCCAATCAATTCTCTTATGAACGAAGGTGGTGGAAAATCCCACTTGTACTTTTAAATTTTTTGTTTCAATCGGACGATAAGAATAAATACCGCCAATTAAATTCGTACGCAAATTTCCTTCGCCTTCATTATCTGAAACCGCAATTACACCTAATCCAGTATTTCCAACTGCTTGTGCATCGAGTGACATAGAAAAAGTATTGAACTTACTTGGAATGGGGCCCCATAAATTTCTGAAATTACTTCTAAAACGCATACCATCATCCAAGGCCGTCATTCCAGGGTTGTAATAAATAGGATTATTAAAAAATTGCGAGAAATTAGGGTCTTGTGCGAGAGAAATGAAAGAAATGAAAAATGAAAAAATGACTAATGAAGAACGTTTACTCGAATTGAATAATTTTCTTGTAAAAAAAACAATATTTAATTGACGCATTCTCATTTTATAATCGTTACGGTTCCTGATGCGCGATAAAATCCATTTGGATATTTCATTCCTTGCCAAATTTGTTCATCTAAAAATGTTGCATCCACTTTCCATACATAAGCATCTTGAGGTAAAGGCTGTCCATTAAAAGTTCCATCCCAAGCTTCTTTCGGTCGAGTATTTTCTATTGCTTCGGATTCCCATATTAAATTTCCCCAAGCATCCCAAATGGTGATATGATAGGTTTTCAATCCAACACCTTTGGGTAAAAAATGTGAAACTTCATAAAATGGACTTCCTGGTTGAATAGCATTCGGCACAAATAAACCACCAAAATAATCTACATTGATGGTTTGATAAATGGTGTCTGTACAACCAAAAGCATTTGTTACACTCAATAACACTCCGAAAAATCCAAAATAATCGTAACGTTCAATTGGATCTACCTCAACCGAAGAACCTCCATTACCAAAATCCCATTTATAAATTATTCCTCCTGTAGTTTCATTGGTAAATTGAATGGTTCCACTATTCGGATCTCCAATATTTTGATAGGTAAAATCTGCAATTGGTGTTGGGAAAATTTCAATAACATTGTTGATGATTATTACATCCGTACATCCGCCCAATCCAGTAACCGTAAAAGTTACATCGTAAATTCCTGCGTTAACAAAAATATGATTCGGATTTTCATCAGTAGAAGTTTCGCCATCACCAAAATCCCAGAAGTAAGAAACTCCATTGGTATCAAGTGATGTAAATGTTACGGGTTGTCCTGCACATCCAGTTGGATTCACAGCGAAATCTGCTTCTGGTGTTGGATAAATAGTATAAACAAAAATGCTGGTGTCTAAACATCCATTCAATGAAGTTGCAATTAATGTGATGGTATTACTTCCTGTTGTGGTATAGGTAACAGAAGGATTATTTAAAACAGAGGTTTGTCCATTACCAAAATCCCATTCAAATCCAACTGCATTCGTGGAGGTATTATTCATATTCACGGTATGCGGAGCGGAGCAGAAACTACTATCAGAAGGAAAAAATGAGGCAACCGGTTTTGGAAAAACAGTTACTACTACATAAGCGGTATCTGTGCAGCCATTGGTACTTTGTGCTGCCAACATCACTGTATAATTTCCAGCATTGGCATAAGTATGCGAGGGATTTACTTGGATAGAAGTATTTCCATCACCAAAATTCCAAGCATAAAATGTTGCGCCGGTGGTATTATTTGTAAATGAAACATTCAACGGTTCGCAACCTTGCAACGGAGAAGGAGCAAACGCAGTAACTGGATTTACTCTAACCACAATATCGTGCGAAATACTTGCCAAACATCCATTTACTAATGAAGTTCCTGTGAGTGTAACGGTATACGTTCCTGAGACGGGATAAGAATGCGTTGGATTTGTCAATGTAGAAAATGTTCCATCGCCAAAATCCCAATTAAATCCTCCTACTCCAGTAGATAAATTTGTAAAGTTGAAATTTTGATTCACACAAACCGAATCTGGTAGGGTAGAAAAATCTATTTGTGGCTCTGGAAAAACAGTTATTTGAACCGAGGTGGTATCAAAACTACAACCATCATTTATCATTAAAGAAACAGTATAAATTCCATCTGTGGCAAAAGTATGTGTTGGACTTTGGTCAGTAGAAACATTTCCATCACCAAAATCCCAACTATAAAAATTTGCACCAGTAGAAAACTGTGTGAAATCTACAATGAGTGGTGCACAACCTGAAGTTATACTTGTATTAAAAAAAGCATTGACAATATTTGGTAATACCGTAATCGTTTGGGTGGTTGTATCTGCTCCGCACTCATTTTGCAAAATAAGTGTAATGGTAAAAGTAGTATCTTCTAATCCAGTAACAAATGTATGCGTAAACAAAGAATCAGAAGTATTTCCGAATGTTCCATTGCCAAAATCCCAACTAAATGAATCAGGTAATCCCACCGAATTATTGGCAAATATTGGACTGAATGGAGAACATCCTATGCTGAAATCTGTTCCGAATATAGCAGTAGGAATTGGCATTACTTTTACAGAATCACTATGAAAAACGGTTCCGCAAAAATTGGTTAACTCTAAAGTGATATAATAAGTAGTGTCCGCTAAAAAACCTGCATTATAAATTTCATTACCCGGATTGGAATTTGTAGAAGTATTTCCATTTCCGAAATTCCAGAGATAGGAAATTCCAGCACCAGAAGATAAATCGGTGAAGGCAACTGTTAAAGGTCCACAAGCAGAATCTGGAGCAAGAGAGAAATTTGAAGTGGGCGGCTCTAAAACATCAATGGTAGAACTCATCACATCATCGCAACCAAAAGGAGTAGTAGCCATTAAAGTAATGGTATATGTTCCGATGGATAAATAAATATGTGAAGGATTTTGTTGTAAAGAAGTTCCTCCATCACCGAATGTCCAACTCCATTGATTGGCAATTGTAGTTGTATTTGTCATTACTGCCGCAGCACCCACACAAACAGTAGCAGGATGCGTAAAATTCAATACAGGTAATGGCCGAACATTAATCATTCTTGTGCTGGAATTCTGGCAACCTGTTACTGGATCCGTTACTGTGTAGGTGATAATATGTGTACCCACGCCTGCAATTGCAGGATTAAAAGTTCCATTAATAACATTGGTGATTCCTGTTCCAGACCAGGTTCCTCCCAATGGAACTCCAGCTAAATCGAATGGAATTATATCAACACAAGCATTTAAATCGATTCCTGCATTAATTGTTGGCAATGCATGAACAATCATTTGCATTTGATCCGTTGTTTGACAATTTCCTACACCAAAAATATAAGTCAAATTAAATGTTCCTGAAGTAGACGGAGTAAAAACACCTCCTGCAGTTACATTCGTACCGCTCCATGTTCCTCCTGCTGGTAATCCAACTAAATTTAATGGTGCTGCATTAAAACAAATTTCATCATCTGGTCCTGCGTCTGCTGGAACAGGATCAATTACAGTAATTATTTTATCCTCCGAATCTGTACATCCAGTTCCTAGTGTAAAAGTATAGGTTACCGTAAATGTTCCCACTCCACTAGGAGTAAAAACTCCTCCTGAAGTGATATTTGGTCCGCTCCAAGCTCCTCCTATTGGAGTAGCCGAAAAATTTATTGGAGCAGGTAAATTACAGATGGTAGTATCTAATCCAACATTTACTGATGGTAAAGCATTAACATCGGCAATTAAATTATCTGTATTTACACATCCATTTACAACCGATGTAAGTGAATAAGTCAAAGTAAAACTTCCAGTTCCTGCTGTTAATGGATTAAAATTATTTCCTGTAATTCCTGTTCCGCTCCAAGTTCCACCAACAGGTGTTCCACTAAGAGAAACGATTCCATTATCTACACAAACAGCAAAATCGGATCCTGCATTTACTACAGGTAAATCTAAAACAGTTATATCAACATTATCGCTAGTCTGACAAGATCCTACTCCCAATGTATAGGTTAATGTAAATACTCCTACACTTGAAGGAGTAAAAATTCCACCCGATGATACATTTGATCCGCTCCATGTTCCTCCTGCAGGTGATCCCACTAAATTTAATGCATTAGCATTTAGGCAAACTTGTGCATTATTTCCTGCATTAGCAGAAACAGGATTTACAACTGTGATGTTTGCATTATCCGATGCAGTACATCCATTTACATTGGTAAAAGTATATGTAAAAGTAAATACACCTACTCCACTTGGAGTAAATGCACCTGATGGGGTGATATTGGGCCCACTCCATGTTCCTCCAATGGGAGTTCCATTCAATTGTTCAGCGATAGGTTGATTACAAAATGATAAATCTGGTCCTGCAGAAACAGCTGTTGCATTATTCACAGTAATAGTAACTGAGGCAATTCCATCACAACCGGCACCTGTTCCTGTCACAGTATAGGTGGTAGTTACACTTGGAGAAACATTTAAAATTGCATTTGTTCCCACTATTGAAGTCCCATCACTCCAAGAATAAGTAGTTCCACCATTTGCAGTGAGCGTAACATTTTCTCCTCCACAAATTGTAGTGGTAGAAGGAGTAATAGTAACAATTGGTGCAGGATTAACAACCACATTGGTTGTTGCACTCGCACCCGTACATCCATTTACTGTTGCAAAAACGGTATAAATTCCTGCTGAGGCAGAAGAAGCTGAGGCGATGAAAGGATTTTGAGATGCAGAAGAAAAAGTATTCGGTCCACTCCAAGTATAACTGGCATTAGCGATAGTACTTGCTGTTAAATCTAATTGTTCTCCTTCACAAATAGGAGAATTATTATTCGCAACTGGAGCAGGCGGAGAATTATTTACTGTAATATTTTGATTTGCATTTACCGTTCCACATGCATTGGTGACCGTAATATTTATCAAAGGAGTTCCTCCAGCAGAGAACGTAATTGTTCCTGGAATATTTGCAGAAGAGTTAGCAGGTGTTCCGCCGGGAAATGTCCAAGAATAATTAGTGATAGGAGATGAACAATCAATATAGTTTGCCACTGGAGTGATAGATTGCGAAGCACAAATAGAACCAATTGGATTCAATGTTACTTGTGGTGGTCCATTTACAACAACTGGTTGTGTGGCAACAATAGCACCACATGAATTTGATACAATCAATTTCACGGTGTAATTTCCCACCTCATTAAAAGTGATTTGCGGCTCAAAAGAATTTTCATCTGTTCCGTTGGTAAATGCAAAAGTTCCTGCGGACGGAAGACAAGGTGAACCATTAAATAAAACGGTCCAAACATAATTAACATTACAAGTATTTAAAGTAGTAGATGTATTGTCAATATTTGATACTAATGGAAAGCATCCTGTGGAAGCTGAAAGAGTAAATGCTGGCACTGGAGGATTTTCTACGCAAATAACATGACTCTCTATTGTTGTTTTGCATGAATTTTGCGCACTTAAAGTTACCGTATAAGTTCCAGGTGCGGAATACGTATGAACTTGCGGTAAGTTGTTCAAAACATTTGTCGTGGGAGAACCATCTCCCCAATTCCAAACAAAAACCGTGTTTGAACTACAAGCAGCATTATATCCTAAAACGGATGTATTGGTAAATGATACTGGTGAGTTTGTACAAACTGGATTCTGAAACGGTGTAAAATGTGCTTCTGGCCCTGTAAAAATACGAATTGGTGTAACCGTAGCCGTTGAGCTATCACAAGCATTTCTGGCTGTAATAGAAAAAACATAGGCACCAGCAAGATTAGGACAAGATGATTGAGTGTACGTATGACAAATACTAGCGGGAGGAGGATGAGGAAAATACTCAAAAGGAGAACCATCTCCGTAATCTACTCGGTAAGTAGTGGAAATATGATTTCCAGCTGCATTGGAGAGAGGAAAGCAAAGGGTTATAGGTGCACAACCATTTGTACTACCAGGGTTAGCTACACCAATAGCAGGATTCGTAATATTGGAGACTAATTGTGTTGCTGTGCTCACGCATCCATTTGTTCCAGTAACAGTAAATGTCATTGAAAAAATTCCAACGGTTGAGTATGTATGTGTTGTACCTCCACCAGGAAAAGTACCTGCGCCCGCTGTAAAATTGGGAGAACCATCTCCCCAGCTAATCGTCCAACTATTATTAGAAGCGGGAATAGTATTATCAAAAACTTGTAAATTAAAAGTGCTTCCATCACAATTTTTAAAATCAGTAAATGGATCTACCAATAAGGCGCCAGGAGATTGATTCACCGTGATAGTATTTGTAACAGTGGCCGTACAACCAAATAAATTTTGTATCACTAATGAAACAGTGAAGGTTTGCGTTCCATTTCCGGAGGCCACAAAGAGATGGGTTGGATTTTGAAGGGTAGAAGTATTTAAAGAACCAGAAGCTGGATTACCAAAATTCCATGAATAAGTTAACCCAACGCCTATTGAAGTGTTGGTAAAAACCACTGGCGTTGAAGAGCATTGATTATTGGGAGAAAAAGTAAAAGACGCCGTTGGCGAAGGATTTACATTAACGGTTACTTGATCATCATCAACATTAGCTCCATCATCAACGGTTAAAGTATAGGTGGTAGTGGTTGTAGCGGTGCAAATTGGATTCGGACAGTTGGTGCATGATAATCCTGCAGCAGGTGACCAATTGTAAGTATAATTTACGGTTCCTCCTGTGGCAGATGGAGTGGCGCCTAAAGTAACGGAGCCGCCAGCGCAAATATTTTGATTAGACCCTGCATTTGCATTGAGTGGTTGAGCTATTATCTCCTTAGATAAGAAAGAAAATACAGTTAGAATAACAATATAAAGAAATTTTCTCATTTAAACTATGATGACAAATATATCAAATATATAAGAGAATTCTACTAGGTAGTTTACCCTAATTCATCAACCTAGAAATGTTTGCAATAATTTATTAGAAGAAAAAACTATTTCATTCCTTTTAGCATGTCCATATCCACATTTTCCTTGAATTCGACATCTATTTTTTTACCGATTCCCCAAACTCTACCTTTCACCCAGCCTTTTACTTTTACGGTTATCTTTCCACTTCCGAATGAAGTTAAAGCCGATTTTAAAGCTGCGCTCATCAGTTGCTCTCGATCGGTAGAAATAATAATATCGTAATTATCCTCTGTTTTTTTCTTAATGATAATTTTATCTCCTAAATCTGCTGTTCCTGCTTCAGCTCCTCCAATGAAAAGATCTAGTTTAGCTTTTACTACTTTTATTTTGAAATTGTTTGGATTATCTAACTTGACATTAATGGTAACTTCAATCTCATCAGAAGTCATTGATCCCACTGAAACATCATTTACTCCGTTAAATTCTAATTCCTGAATTTTACAAGAGCTACCAAAAAACATCAGCGCCACCATAGCAGCGCTGATAATATATTTAAAGTTCAATTGAATCATTTTTTTATTTGTGGCTTTCTCCAAAATAACGAAAGAACAACGGAATGGTTTCAATTCCTTTCAAATAGTTAAAAACTCCATAGTGCTCATTGGGTGAATGAATCGCATCTGAATCTAAACCAAATCCAAATAAAACTGAATCTAAACCTAATTCCTTCTTAAACAAAGCAACGATTGGAATACTTCCTCCACCTCTAGTAGGAACTGGTTTTTTTCCAAAAGCTTCTTCCATTGCACGGCTTGCTGCTCTGAACGCTGGTGAATCCATCGCAATAACAATTGGCTCTCCACCATGATGAGGACGAACTTCCACCTTCACACTTTTAGGCGCAATTTTATGGAAATGGTTGATGAATAACTGGGTGATTTCATCCGAAACTTGGTTCGGAACTAAACGCATAGAAATTTTTGCAAAAGCCTTTGAAGGCAAAACAGTTTTGGCGCCTTCTCCAATGTAGCCTCCCCAAATACCATTCACATCTAAAGTTGGACGAATACCTGTTCTTTCCGTTGTGGTATATCCTTTTTCGCCATATAAATCTGCAATATCTAAATGCTTTTTATATTCCGCTTCATTGAAAGGTGCTTTGCCTAATTCATCCCGTTCTGCTTTTGATAGTTCAGCCACTTTATCATAAAATCCATCAATGGTAATATGATTATTTTCATCGTGCATCGATGCAATCATTTTTGCAAGAATATTGATTGGATTAGCTACTGCTCCACCATAAACTCCCGAATGTAAATCACGATTCGGGCCAGTCACTTCCACTTCCAAATAACTCAAGCCTCGAAGGCCAGTGTCAATAGAAGGAATATCATTAGCTATCATTGCTGTATCTGAAATCAAAATAATATCTGCTTTCAATCTTTCTTTATTGGCAGCAACAAAAGTTCCTAAATTATCTGAACCCACTTCTTCTTCACCTTCAATCATGAATTTCACATTACAGGTAAGTGAATTTGTTTTTAGCATGGTTTCAAATGCTTTTACATGCATATACATTTGACCCTTGTCATCGCAAGCACCACGAGCATAAATTTTTCCATCTTTAATTACTGGCTCAAAAGGTGGTGAAGTCCATAAATCGAGTGGATCAGCGGGCTGAACATCATAATGACCGTAAACCAAAACTGTAGGTAATTTGGCATCTAAGAACTTTTCTCCATAAACAATTGGATAACCTTTTGTAGGACAAATTTCAACTTTATCGGCACCGGCTTCAATTAATCTTTTCTCTACTTCTTGTGCAGTTCTCAAAACATCATTTTTATATTTTGGATCTGCACTCACTGAAGGAATTCTTAATAAATCCAACAATTCATTGATAAAACGATCTTTATTTTGATCGATATAGGTTTTGTGTTCATTCATTTTTGCAATTTTTTATTCGCAAATATAGAATTATTGTAATAGCTAAAAAAGGAAAAATAACAGTTAGTAAAAATTCAAACTTGATTCAAAAGGTTTATTTTTTAACTTACTGAGGCGGGAATGCAACCTTTAATGGTTTTTTATAGTCAGGATTAATGTAAACATTATAAATTTGCTGAATGAAAAAACTATTTATACTTACCATTTTAATAAGCATATTCAATTTTGCTAAGGCTCAAATGACCACCACCACTGGAATGACTCCGTTGCAATATGTACAAAATGTATTGTTGGGTAATGGAGTTACCGTTTCCAACGTTACCTACACGGGTTATGCGGGTGCCATTGGTGAGTTTAACATCACAGGTGCTACCAATTTAGGAATGAGCAACGGTTTAGTTTTAACTACTGGTAGCGTTTCATTAATCGATCCTGTGTATGGATTTGGTGGTCCCGATGGACCAATGGGACCCAATAATGCTACTGGTTCTGGAGTTGACAATGCTGAGCCAGGAGATCCTTATTTAACTTCAATTGCTGGTATACAAACTTACAATGCTGCTATTCTTGAATTTGATTTTACTCCCGTTGGTGATACCGTAAAATTTAATTACGTTTTCGGAACAGAGGAATACATGGAATGGATCACGGGTGGATTTGCCGATGTTTTTGCTTTTGTGCTTTCAGGAGTAACAACTGTTTTACCCGCTGTTAATATTGCAACACTACCTATAACCGGACAACCAGTTACTGCATTAAATGTAAATGCCAATATAAATTCACAATACTATGTAGATAATGAAACTGTACCTGGGCAAACGGTGCAATACGATGGATTTACTGTAGTACTAACGGCACAACATCCGGTTATTTGTGGAGAAACTTATCATATCAAAATCATGATTGCAGATGCCATTGATGGAGCTGTAGATGCTGGAGTATTTCTCGAAGCTGGAAGTTTCGGTTCAGAAGGTGTTACTATTACGGCTTCATCTGTTACTGGAGGATCAACAATTGCCGAAGGATGCGGAACAGCTGTATTTAATTTTATTCGCCCCGATACAACTGGAAATTTCACTATCAATTTTGAAATTGGCGGAACAGCCACTCCAGGAACTGATTATACTGCTGTACCTGATAGTATCATTATTCCACAAGGACAAACCACAGGAACCATTACGGTAGATGCATTTCCAGATACTGATTCAGAAACACAGGAAACTATTACATTTTTTATTATTTACGCTAATGGATGTGGAAATGATACCGTGCAAGCATCCATTTATCTTGATAATGTTACACCATTGGTAGCAACCACGAGTGCGCCCATAGAAATATGTACGGATGCTGGTCAATTTGCCTTAATGGGCGCGAGTGCTACAGGAGGATATGGCCCTCTAACTTATTCATGGGATAATGGAGCTGGATTTGGAGATACCGTTGTGGTGGCTCCATTAGTAACCACCAATTATACCTTGACTGTTTCCGACACTTGCGGAAACTCTACTCAACAATCGATTGAAATTGTAGTGCAATGCGATATTGTTATTCCAAATATTTTTACACCTAACAATGATGGAATCAATGAATTTTTTGAGATCTTATATTTAGACCAATATCCAAATTCAAGAGTAGTAGTTTTTGATCGTTGGGGAAAAAAGGTTTATGAAAATGCCAACTACCAAAACAATTGGGATGGAGATGGACATTCAGATGGAACCTACTATTATATCGTTACACCATCCGATCCTGATCAAGAAGAACAGCATGGACATGTGACGTTGATTAGGGAGAAGAATTGAGAGGAGACTTTAGACTTTAGACTTTAGACTTTAGACTTTAGACTTTAGACTTTAGACTTTAGACTTTAGACTTTAGACTTTAGACTTTAGACTTTAGACTTTAGACTTTA
>JBIPLT010000428.1:0-3332 GCA_044368255.1 Flavobacteriales bacterium | reverse complement strand
TTGGATATTGACGTTATTAATTCGTCGATAGTTGTTAAAAAAGAAATCTTGGCTATAAAAGATAAAGAATTAGAAAAATTAACGTATGACGCTAAAAGTAATAAAAGGAAAAAAAGAAACTGGATCAGGCGTATCCGACAAAGGTTTATTTATAATAGAAGCAATCAACAATAAAGATGAGGTTGGCTACATTGCAGAAGTCGGTGGTAAGATATCAGTTTCTCAAAAACTTATACCGCAGGTAGTAAGGTACACATCTTATAAAGAAGCCAAGCTGCAGGTAAACCATATTGAAAGTAACATACAAGGCTTGAAGCTTAAAATTCTGAGCCAAAAAAAGATTGAGGAAATTTTAGCCGATGATAAAAATTTGGACGTTGTTGTTCCTGTCGGAGAAGTAAAGGAGTCTTATATAGTTGGAGTGTTTGACAATACGACCCTTGAAACTATTGGATACTTATGTTATAACCCAGACAACAAGAGCTACTTTATGAAAAAGAGTAAAAACGGCGTGGCATTCTGGGATAGTAAAGAAAACGTAGATAAATTTATTGAGGGAGGAACAAAGCTTATCGCTTCATACCCTAATCTTAAACTTACAGCAATATTATTAAAATAAAATGTCAGGAATAGATAGCTTATTCAATAGATCAGGACGGAGGAAGATTGCCTATGCTCCTAATGACCTTGAACGTCAGCCTTTACTTACTATTGTATGTGGTATGAAAGGTGTTGGTAAAACATACCAAGGTATAAAGGATATTGACCGATACGTTACTGATAACCCTAAAACAGGTAAAAAGGGTCGTAAGGCTTTAATTCTCGATTTTAATAACGAGGAGTCTTACCAAAAATATAAAGCTGTATTACCAAAATATATTAAAACACTTACCGAACCAAGAGCCAGACGTGTTCCTCCATTTGATGAGTATGGAAAACAATACGACCTGGATAAAATGAAATTGGTTGCAGAGTACACTATATTTAACTTCAAGAATGGATTACTTGTACTTGAGGATATTGATAAATATATGACCGGCGCAAAAGGTAAATCGCTAATTGGTGCAATGACTACCAACCGACATAGTGGTATGGATATTTTAATCACACATCAGTCTGTTTCTAAGGTAACACAAACCGAATGGCAGAATGCCGCGTTTGTTCGCCTTCATCACCAGCTTGACGACGTTGATCGTATTGAAGATGCTTTGCCGAATTATCCTTTAATGAAAATCGCACAGATCCTTGTAGATAGAAGATATTACGAAGCAGTGCGTCAATATAAAGAAATGGGTACTATTTCTGACGACGAGTTCCGTAAGCGTAGAAGTTTCATTGTGTATATTGATATGATGGAACATAAGATCATTGGTGGTACAGTAGATGAGTTCCGTTCATCAGTAATGGAATTTATCCGACAAAATCCTCGCCTTATATCAAAACGTATGCGTGTAGGCGACGCAAAGGGTAAAACATTAAGTAAAGAAGATGCTATGAGGTCTTTATTTCAAGACTACGCGCACTACTATGAAAAACGCTGATTTTCCTATGAAAGCGTAGTTTATCAACAGCGTTATTAACAAGTAAATTTTTAGTGAACGGCAATCGTTCTGTAAATTCATAACATTTTTGTTTGTAGAATAACAAATGTGATATACATTTGTCAATAAGAAATTCATTAACTAAAAAAAATTAAAAATGACAAACATCGACTGGAGAGCTTTTTGGACATCAATGGCAACTATCTTAGTAGCTTTGATTATTTACGCGATCATTATTGAACCGATTGTAAAGAAGTACAAAATTCAAGTTGTAAAAGAGTCTTAAAAATAAGTACGCTCAACAAACCTAAATAAATCAATTATTAACTAAAAAAAAAAGAACAAAAGAAATGAATATGCAAGATTTCTATTTCGAGTCAGCCGACTACTCAAATTATGATGGAGACGCGCTGAATGAATCTAACTATTTCGCACAAGGCGGAAATGAAGCAGCATTACAGAATGTTGTTGAACCGTTAGATCGTACATTAACTTTCCGCGTAACGAACGCGGGTCCAACAAATCCAGCTATTGCTATTTTGTTTGACGGAAACGTAAGTCCTTTAGTTCAACCTGCCGGTGTTACCGTAACTGTTGCTGAGACAGGTGGTGGTGCTGGATCTCACGATCAGGTACGCGTTGAAACTTTAGGTAACCCATTCGTTATCCAAGGTCTTCGTTACTTCGTAGGTAACGCACAACAATTTGGTAACGCTTTAACCATTCAAAAGCGTTTCCCAACTGGTAAATTGATCCAGTACTTATGGCAACCAGCTAACTATGTATCACCGACTAACCTTAACCCGTTAGTAATTGATGCTATCGATTTCGGTTTGGTTGTTGATGGACGTACACAGATCCAAGTACCTGTTGATTTCACTGGTGCTCCGAACATCGTTACTTTAGTGTTCACATTGAAAGCTAAAACAAGTAACGCTCATATGTTGTTCGGTAAGAATCCAAAAGAGCTTGCAGTAGCGCCTCGCGTAGTAGGTAACCCAGTTGCCGACATCGCATTAGTGCGTTCACAAGGCAGACAAATTGGATAATACCAAGCCACGCAATTAAGCGACAGAAAACTAAAAGGCGGTCACATAAGATGGCCGCCTTTTTTAATTTAATCACTAATCTGGTAGCAAATGCAAAACTTCAATCATAATACACTAACAAACGGATTATCAGACGGCAGACTTGGCGTGCAGAGAGGGAGTGTTAAACAACTTGGCGAATCAAACTATTTGGTTTCTAACGACGGTGTTCAAACAATGGAACTTCCTAGAAATATGTTGGGGCCAAAAAAACATCAGGGTGCAAGAAGCACACCTTTATTAATACCTCCTATTAAATATATAGTTTATAACAACCCACAAGTTGCTTATGACTTCCTTATAAGTAAAGGCTTAAATGTAGAGCCAAGTATCCCGTCAACCTATCAGTTCGCAAGAATTTTCGTTAAGGAAAACGGAGATCAGGGAATACTTGAATTTGTAGCCGCAGCTCACCCAGATAAAGAAACTATCGTTAAGGCTCTTGGTCTTGATAAAAAAGAATCGAATTTTGACGGAGATTCTGCGCCGACACAAACAACATCAGATAGATCAACTTCAGCAAGCCCGGCTAAAACACCAGTTACCGAAACTGCAGGTGAGTGGATAAAGCTTAATCAAAAGACAATTATTATTGTTTTAGCTGTGATCATATTCTTTTTATTAATAAACAGAGCAAGTAAGTAATGATTTACATTGACGATTATAACTCAAAAGTTATTAGCAACGGTCCTCCTAAAAAAGA
>JBIPLT010000311.1:0-3338 GCA_044368255.1 Flavobacteriales bacterium | reverse complement strand
CTTCTTTTCAAAGATAATAGAATCAAATCAACAAGAATGCCAATTTTAATAACTCTTAAAAATTTGCATTAGCAATGCAAAATTCTAACGAAGCATGGACAATAAAATCCCAGTGGCTACTCCCACATTAAGTGATTCTGCTTTGCCAAATTTAGGTATAGTTACTTTAGTTATTTTCGTATTCAATAACGAATTAGAAATACCATGTGATTCGCTACCCATGATTAAACCGCCTTTATTCATAAAACCTTTTTGAGTCAAATTTCCATTCATTACAGCAGCAAAAAGCGGAATTTGTTCCTGTTGGCAATCATTTAAAAAAGCAGTCAAATCGGTATAAAAAATAGTGGTTCTAAAAATACTTCCCATTGAAGCTTGAACCACTTTTGCGTTAAAGCGATCCACTGTATTCTCGCTGCAAAAAATATATTTAATATTATACCAATCAGCTAATCTAATAATGGTTCCTAAATTTCCAGGATCATTAATACTATCTAAAATCAAAAATAATTGTGAGTTCAATTCATCAAAATTTGGTCGAATTAATGGAGGATATTCCACCAAAGCCATTACCCCAGGAGGAGTCGCTAAAGAAGAAATCTGTTCCATTTCCTTTTCCGAAATGGCTTCAAAATCCGTTTTAAAAATGCTAGTTTCAGCAACTTTATGCGTTATAAATACTTTTTTCACTTTCCAACCAGACTCAAGTGCCTCAGAGACAATTTTTTCACCCTCACACAAAAAGCATTGAGCCACTTCTCGCTCTTTTTTTTGATGAAGCGACTTCAAATACTTAATTTCATTTTTTGTTAGCATAATTTTTGAAAGAAGTTCAAAGTAACGAATTGTTACGCAAATTTGCACCCTATAAATAAATTGAAAACAATTTTATACATATTCGTTGCCATTGTTTTGGTCATTTCTGCTTGTAATCCAACCAAAAAATTACAAGAAGGGCAATACCTTTTGCAAAAAAACAGCATTACTTGCGATGAGAGCAAAGTTGATGTTTATGAATTAGAGGGAATTTTAAAACAAAAACCCAATACTCGAATTTTTAAAAAAATTCCTTTTCATCTCATTGTTTACAATTGGCCAGACACCGTTAAAATGAATGCAAAAACAGCCAAACGATATGCGCGAATTGAAAAGAGAAATCATAAACGAGAATTAAATGGGAAAAGCCCAAAAAAATTAAAAGTTTCGATTAAAGAACGAATCGGAAAATGGCTAATGACATCTGTTGGTGAAGCTCCTGTGATATTAGACTCAATGAAAGTGAGGACCACAACACAACAATTAAATTACTATATGTTTAATAAAGGTTACTTTGATAATAAAGTAACTGATTCAATTTATATTGATACAAAGAAAAAAAGAGCATACGTCTATTATACGATTACTGCTGATAAACCTTATCTCATCAACACGGTTAATTTTACTATTGATGATAAAAAACTAAAAAAATTAATTGAGAAAATACAGAAAGAATCATTGGTGAAAATTGGTGATGTGATTGACATGGATAAGTTAGATGCAGAACGTGAACGAATCAATAATTATTTAAAAGATCGCGGTTACTATTATTTCAATAAGGAGTTCGTTTATTTTAGTTTGGATAGTGCTTTGTGTAGAAATAGTGTGGATATAAATGTTAGCATACACAACGTAACACGTCCGGATCCCAAAAATCCAGATTCATTGATTCAAACTCCGCACGTGCGTTACAATGTGGCGAACATTTATGTAAATACCGATTTTGATCCAATTATAGCAGGAGATGAAAATAAATCACAGGTTTACGACACCGTTTATACGGCAGATTCCTCTTTCATTATGATTTATAACCCTAACAAAGGAAAAATAAAATTCAAGCCAGATGAATTAGTCCAATCCATTTATCTCAGTAGAGGAACAACTTATCGCCAAAAAGAAGTAGATAATACCTATAAAAAATTATCTTCTTTAGGTATTTACAAAAATATTTCCATCAGCTTTCAACCCAATCCACAAGATCCAAATATGTTGGATTGTTACATTAATGTAGTGCCCTCAAAACGACAAAGTTTTTTAGCAGAGGGTACTGGTACCAACAAGGCCGGAAATATGGGAATTCAGGCCAATATGTCCTATAGAAATAAAAATGTATTTCGCGGTGGAGAATCATTTAAATTCAGTTTACATGGAGGTATTGAAGCGCAACAAACAGTTACCAATCAAGATGAACAAATTATTAATGTGGATGGTGGAATTGTAGGAGATTTGGTTCCAGTAAATACGTTCAACACTTTAGAATTTGGTCCAGAAATTTCTCTTAATATCCCAAAATTTCTCTTACCCTTTGACCTCGTAAAATTCTCCAAAAACTCTAGTCCACAAACCGTTTTTACTACTAAATATAATTACCAAAGACGACCAGATTTCACTAGAGCCATTACAGAAGCCAACTGGGCTTATCAATTTGTAATTCCTGGTAAAGAAGAAAAAATAAATAAAACTTTTAACTCCGTATATTTTACATTACTCAATTTAAGTGGGGTTAATATAAGCAATGAAACACAAGAATTTATTGACCGATTAAACTTTCTCAATGATCAATTATTAATTAATTCTTATCGAGACCACTTAATTGTGGGAAGTCAAATTTCGCACACATTCAATATGGCAAGTCCTTCTCGATTGAATGATGCTTTCTATTTAAAAACAGGTGTAGATTGGGGGGGAAATATTTTGAGGGCATTAATGAATTGGTCAGACCGACCTTTGAATGAAAGTAATGCCTATGAATTGCTTGGAATACAATATGCGCAATATGTTAAAACAGATATTGAAGCTCGATATTATATTACTTTCAATGAGGATAGTAAAATGATTTTTAGAACTTATGGTGGAATTGGACTTCCAGGAAAAAATTTCAATCAAGCATTACCATTTGAAAAAAGTTTTTTTGTAGGAGGTTCAAATGGATTGAGAGCTTGGAAAGCAAGAGCAGTTGGCCCTGGATCGTTCGTAGATTCGTTAAATTCATTAGATAAAATTGGTGATATTTCTTTAGAAGCAAATATCGAATATCGTTTTGACCTTTTTGGATTCATAGAAGGAGCTTTATTTGCTGATGTTGGAAATATTTGGAATATAAAAGAAAATGAAGCTCGACCAGGTTCTGGTTTTTCGAGCAAGTTTTTAAGTGAGTTAGCTATTGGAACTGGAATTGGTTTGCGTCTTGATTTAAGTTTCTTTGTCATTCGTTTTGATTTTGCCGTTCCGATAAAAGATCCTGAGTTTCCCATTGGTGATCGATGGACTTTTGATATTAGAAGAACCAATTTAAATGTGGG
>JBIPLT010000425.1:0-3340 GCA_044368255.1 Flavobacteriales bacterium | reverse complement strand
CCAATGAATAATACTTATTATACTGAGTATATTAAAGAATATGATAATAGTAAATTCATATATTACCGCGACGACCATTGCTTTGTTTATAAACAACTAGCAATGTGCTATAACGCGGCAACGCCTAAAATATGGAGAGAAATATTTGACATACATTCTATAGATGATATCAGAGATTTGCTTATAAATATTTCGCGTAATAACGTAATCGAAGAAGGGCACGGGAAAACAGGGTGGTCTATTGACCAAATTTTTTTATATGCACGGGTAATGGATTGGCAACGTAAAACAAATAATTTAATTTGCTTAAAAGACAGCGATACAAAATTCAATAGATTGGACAGAGAAACCTTTGTGATGACTAATAGGTTAAAGATGCTTATAGAGACAGGGATATATACTGATTACCATTGCTATAGACCGATGAGTAATTATTCGGATATAAATAATGCTATTTATAATATATTGCCCGCAACGCAACCACGCAACCTATAGCATAAGCATAGATATATATACATAATACATACATATATAAGATTATGAATTATGAATAAACTATATAATTACAAATATGTCTTTGGCAAACTATAAAAACAGGTGTATTGAAAAATATAAAATTGCAAATCCAGACAAAGATATACCGACAAATATGGGGTGTAAATGGGATGCCGTAGAAGAGCAAGCATTATTAGATAAAATAAAAAATAATTTAGATATTGAAGATATCGCCAAGAAACATTGTAGAACACAAGGTGCAATCAAAGCGAGGCTTGAAGTAATCGCTATAAGGATGTATAATGAAAATATGTTCGATATGGAGTATATAGAAGAAACAACAAGGTTAAATGCAAAAACTATTAAGGAAGCTATTGAAAAGAATAAGGCGAAGTATGAGGCGAAGTATGAGGTGCGTTGTAGCGACGTAGAACTCTCTATTATAAAAAAAGACCTACAAAAATGTCGCGATGAAATCAAGGGATTGACTGCGAGTGTCGAAAATATGATTGAAATGGAAAGGCGAAACAAGAGAGATGATATTGAAGAACTTAAGAAGCAAATACAGAATATGTTAGATATAAATAATATCAAGAATGATATCATTGAATTGAAAAACGCCGTTAATGAGAAACAAAGGTCGTAGAAACAAGGTTTGCTTCGTTTCCTTCATTTGCTTCATTTCCTTCTGCGCGCATCATTGCCATCGCTGTCCTATTTTTTATATACCAACCTGTTACAAAATAGATTGCTATCACATCTGTCGTTAGTTCAAGTAAAAACATATCGACCTGCGCAAGGAGCATATTAATATATATTAGCCAATCAAACCACGAATAGATAGTGTTAATTATAGATACTTCATATTGCTTTGGTATATCTTTAATATCATTGTTTGGCGAGTTTATATTTTGCACATTTAGTGTTATATAAGGGGCTATAATATTATGGTCAAGATTTCTTATTATAGTATTGACTATCGCATATAATACAACTAAACAATATTTTTCAGCAGTATCTATAACAATACCAAGAATAACCAATTCGGGATGAGGACCGAAACGATAGAACGTAGTATCTCCAGTAAATTGCTCAGTATTCGCGAAGATATAACTCATTAAGATTGTTAAGATTATTATCATCCACGCAGCTATAATTCGCGATACTAGTAATGCATTCATTCATATGAATGTAATATTGTAATATTCTAATATTGTATTACAATAATTGATATGATAATATCAGTTTTTATAGATTTTACATAAGACAATAAATAATTATAGAAGTAAGTTATTTGGTAATTAGCAATGTTTATAAAGAATTATTTACACGAATTACCTGAAGACTTACAAATTGCAATATATAAGAACGTGTTCGCGAATTGTATTGCAGTTATAAGGAATGATAAAGGTATTAAATATTTGCATAGATTATATAAAGCAGTGAATAATCCTAATAATACTTGTATTTATTCTATTAAACCGACTGGGATGTTTTCTGATTATTATTCTGATTATTATTACAATTACAAATATAAACGCGTTGCGACGTTAGAGAACTTTACTAATAAATTGGTAAAAGAGATGATATATTTAGACCGCACACATTTACTAGAGAATACTTTGCAATTGCAAAGCAATATAATCAGTTATTTTATGTTCCCTCTTTCAATCACCAACAAACATCTGAGAAAATACTTAACAATCCGCTTTAACTTAATAAAATTTTATAACAAGGAACTAATCACTATTATGAAAGTTATAGGAGACCGAGTTGATATTATCTTTACGCATAATTTTAAGTGCAATGCCGATATTTATTATAATATTATGGTTGGCTATAATGTATTATACAATTCCTTAAGTAATATTATATATAGCGAAGAGAATGTCGAGATGTTCCATAAGTTCGTTGAGTTATTCAAATGGATCGAAGCGAACAATGTATTAGAAGGCTATAATATATATGATAATAAAATAATACCTATATTTGACGTAAAAAATGATTTATAGAGATAGGTCTAGATATATATATATATTTATAGATATATAGATATATATATAGATATCTATTTTATAGTTCAAAAATGACTGAAGGATATATTTATTGCGTATCTAATGCATCGATGCCCTCAATATTCAATATCGGAATGTCTTGGATGCCTCCCGATAAAAGATTAGATGATATGAATAATGCTAACAATGCAAGATTATTATGGTATCCTCCAACTCCATATAAATGCAAAATTGCCAAGAAGGTTCTCGACCCTCTCCATAAAACTGCTACAATCTATAAACTTCTCGAGCAATATAGAATTAATCCTGTCCGTGAATTCTTTCGTGGTTCTATCAAAGATGTTAAGGTATTATTTGACCTAATGGATGGTGAATATTGCATTGATTATGATGGCAATGGTTGTGATAATGATAATGATAATGATTACTTAGAAGACCCTACTAATAATTTTATTGATAAAAAGAAGGCAGACCTTCAGCAACTTAATGAAGGGTTTGAGCAAAGAAAAGCGGAGATTAAGATAGCCGAAGAGAGAATACTAGATTGTATTTTCAAAAAAAGTGATGCGCTAGAAAATGACTTAAAAAAATTAGAAGTTAGAATTGCAAATAAAAAAACAGAACTTTCTGAAATCAATGATTTAGTCGAGGAAAGGAAGGTTGCACTTGCTAATCTTACAAATGATATATACGCATATTGTGATACCCGCATATTGCGAGACCAGCATACGCAACGAGACCAGTTAATAACGGAGTATTAAAGATTTCGCATATTACTCTATATACGAGGTAATAATCAAGGCAATAACAAATAAAGTAAATGCATAGAG
>JBIPLT010000310.1:0-3354 GCA_044368255.1 Flavobacteriales bacterium | reverse complement strand
ATAGTTCCTATGGAAACATTTACATCAATATTTGAAGAACCATCCAAAGGATCAAAAAGAACGATATATTTTCCTTTTCTGGACAAATCGTTATCAAAAATTAAAAAATCATCATTCTCTTCAGAAGCAATAGCACAAACCTCACCTCTTGCTTTTAATGCATAAATTAATTGCTTGTCAGCATAAACATCCAATTTTTGTTGTTGTTCTCCCTGAATATTTTCACTTCCTGCAGATCCTAAAATTTCATCTGTTAAGCCTGCTCGATTCACTTCACGGTTTATTACTTTGGATGCTAAACGTATAGAACTAATTAGTTTGGTCAACTCTCCAGAAGCAAAAGGAAAATCTCCTTGCTTTTCAATAATAAACTCACCTAGGGTTTTAATCTTGCTCATAAAATTCTTTGATGTAAAATTAAACCTTTTTATGTTAGTATAGTCAAAGACGTAGAAATTCATTAAAATTAATCCTTTAACAAACCCATTAAATTAAAACCAAGAATTATGAGAAAACTTATTTTTATAGGATTATCCATCCTTTGCGCTACTAACCTTTTTGCACAAACAGAAGGAACTTCAAAAACAAAATTAACCCTCGAAGAAAGAACTGAAAAGTATGTTGCTAAAATGGAAAAAGCAGTAGCATTAGACGCCACTCAAAAGACAAAAATTTATGACCTAAGACTTGCGAAAGTTAAGAAAGTAGCTGAATTAAGAAAAAGCTATAAAAACGATACAGAGGCAATGAAAAACCAAATCAAGCCTATTTTAAAGGAGTATAACGAAGGTTTGAAAGGAATTTTAAACGATGTTCAAATGACCAAATGGAAAGAACATAGAAAAGCTGAAAGAGCGAAAATTAAAGCTAATATTGAAAAAAGAAATGCTAAAAAAAATAATAAGGCGAAAGAAAATCCAGTAGCAGACGATGATTATATGGATAGTTTGGAAGAATAATAAATTTAGCTACTAAAATATCAATTAAATCCCCGAGATTCTGAAACAAGTTCAGAATGACTTCGGGGATTTTTTTTGTCAGAAAATGTTTAGTTCTTTTGCATTATGATAAATATAAGAAAAGGATTAGCATCCGATTTGCCGAGAGTATTAGAACTTATAAAAGAATTGGCGGCCTATGAAAAAGCTCCTCTTGAAGTTGAAAATACAGTTGAAGAAATGATTGAGGACGGGTTTAAAGAAAATCCAATTTACTATCTATTGATAGCGGAAGAAAATTCAATAATTTTAGGGATTGCCATTTATTATATAAAATATTCCACATGGAAAGGCAAATGTGTTTTTTTAGAAGACATTATTGTTACCGAAACTGAAAGAGGAAAAGGCACTGGAGCTAAATTATTTGAAGAAGTAATTCGAATCTCCAAAGAAATGAAAGTAAGACGAATGGAATGGCAAGTGTTGGATTGGAATGAACCAGCTTTAAATTTTTATAAGAAATATAATGCCCATCTGGATCCAGAATGGGTAAACGGAAAGTTAAGCTATGATCAGTTGCAGTCTTTCAAATGAAATACTAATTTTGTAAGAATAAATAAAAATACTTTACACAAAAATGAAAATCTTCAAATTCGGAGGAGCTTCGGTTAAAAGCGCTGAGAACATCAAAAATGTTGCAGAAATTGTAAAAATGTTTCCTGATGAAAATTTGGCAATTGTTGTTTCTGCTATTGGGAAAACCACCAATGCTTTAGAAGAAGTAACTAGAGCCTACGCCAAAGGAAAAGGAGATAAACTAAAATTGTTAAGTGAAATTCATGAATTGCATATTCAAGAAATGAATGAACTTTTCGTTGATAAAAACAATTCCTGCTATAAAGAAGTTGAAGATGTTTTTGCCGAAATTCAAAAAAGATTTGATGTTACCGCCTCTGCCAATTATGATTTAGTATATGACCAAATAGTATCTAGAGGAGAAATGCTTTCCTCCATTATAGTGAGCCATTATTTTACGCAGTGTGGAATAAAAAATAGTTGGAAGGATGCTCGTAAATTTATTCGAACAGATAGCACATTTAGAGAAGGAAAAGTGGATTGGAATGTTAGTCAAGCGATGGCCAATAAAGAATTGATTCCAAATTTCATCGGTTCGGTAGAAAAAAACATTATAGTTACGCAAGGATTTATTGGCTCCACTTCAATTGGACTAACTACAACCTTAGGCAGAGAAGGTTCAGACTATACGGCAGCCATTCTTGCTTATTTATTAGATGCGAAAGATGTGACCATCTGGAAAGATGTAGCTGGATTCATGAATGCCGATCCTAAAAAATATGACAAAGCGGTTAAATTGGATAAAATTTCATTTAAGGAAGCTTTAGAACTTAGTTATTATGGAGCGACTATCATTCACCCAAAAACAATTAAACCTTTACAAAATAAAGATATTCCGCTTTATGTAAACTCCTTCTTAACTCCCAAAGAAAGAGGAACGGTAATTCAATCTTCTGAGGAATTTGACAATAATGTGCCTTCCTTTATTTTTAAAGGAAATCAAGTTTTACTTTCTATTATTCCAAAAGATTTTTCATTTATCGCAGAAGAAAGCCTGAGAGATATTTTCGATATTTTTGCATCAACAACTGTTCGAGTAAATTTAATGCAAAATTCTGCCTTAAGTTTTTCAGTAAGTGTAGACATGAACGAAGATAAAATTCCAATATTAATAAAACGTTTACAGGAAAATTACAAAGTAAAATACAATGAAAATTGTGAACTCATCACTATTCGTCATTATGATCAAAAAACAATTGATATGGTATCTACTGGAAAAGAAATTTTAGTAGAGCAAAAAAGCAGATTCACTGCTAGGATGATAGCTCGTAAACCAAAAATTTAAAAATAAAATATTGCAAACCCATTCCAATGGTCATTTAATAAAACCTAATTATCGGCTAAAACAACTGAAATGACAAACAGATGTTTATAATATCCGATTATTAAAAATTAAATCCCCGCTAGTCGGGGCTTTTTTTTGTACATTTAGAACATGATAATCAACCAGAAAAACTTTATTGTATGCAGGGCCTCAGCAGGCTCAGGAAAAACATTTAAGTTGGTGAATGAGTATCTTAAACTCTGCTTGCTTTCTGATTCCAAATTCAAATTCGGAAAAATTCTAGCTATCACTTTTACGAATAAAGCTGCCGCCGAAATGAAGGACAGAATTATTGAACATTTACGTGCGCTCTCGGCAAATAAGTCTGATAAATATTATTCCCAAAGTTGGATTGAACATTATATGGAATTAACTGGTTTATCAGAAGAAATAATTAGAACTAGAGCCCAACAAATCCGTGAATCAGTTTTGCATAATTACACTTCACTTTCTATA
>JBIPLT010000090.1:0-10712 GCA_044368255.1 Flavobacteriales bacterium | reverse complement strand
GCCTGATTTTTAAATTCATTACAAAAGTCATCAACCTTTATAAAAATTTCAGTAATTTTATCATGCAGCATGGGAAGTGTTTTTTTTGTTTGTTTGCACTACAAAGATAAAAACTTTCTATGCTGTATTTAATTGATAATCAAATAGTTATAAGCATTATTATTAACATTTGTTATCCCGAACTCAGGTTAATAATACTCTTTAATGTAACTATAAGCCCTGTCAAATAAAACCTGATCTTTATGCAATTGATATTTTAAAAGTGCTTGTCGTAATGACTTTTGCACTTCTCTTTCACCCGAGGTTGTTTTCTGCCAACCAGGGAAACTTACTACCCGGACAATAGCATCAATATCTGCAACGATACGTTCTACAACTGCGGGTGTTTGGTCTGTTTTTAATTCTAAGAACAAATCAGTCAATGCTGCCTTTGGAGATTTTTCTAGTAGTTCAGTTTCCAAATCTTTTTCGGCTTGAACGGTTTCCTTAGCTATTTTACAAAGTTCTTTTACAAATTCAATGGAGGTAATCAATCCCTTCTCGGCCCTATCTCGCAATTCTTCTAATCGCTCACTGAGTTTTTTGAAAGTTGGGTTATCACTAAATTTCTTAAAACGATTACGTAAAATTTTGGTGAGTTTCTTCGCGTTCTTGGGGTCGGGATTATTGAAAATGTCTTCAATAACATCAGCATCTAAAATAAATTCATCCAGATTATGTATATCGCCTACGTGAATGTTATCGTGAATGAGTTTGGTTGTTTGTGCACCTAATGTCATCCATAATAATTTGCCAACATTATCGGTTGGGGGACGCACTGATTCATACACCTGCGATAGCCATTTATAATCTATTTGATATAAATTTAAAATATTATCGGGTGAAAGTGATTCCCAAAGTTTACTTAAGAATTTATAATCTTTTGCAAAGGCATCTTTCTTTTCATTAGTGTTGATGGCATTCTGTGCTGCTTCCAAGCCCTCGAATCCATGTTGATTTCTATCAACTCCTGTAAAATGTTGTAAAGCATCTTTCACCGCTTGGGGTAATTGACCACGCAGTTCGGATAAGTTGGTGATGATCTGTTTTACAGTTGCTTCATCAAACTCTAATGCTTTTGCAGCATCGTCAAAAACTCCAAAATAATCTACAATACGTCCATATGTTTTGTTTGGAAACAAACGGTTTGTTCTACAAATTGCTTGCAACAGCGTATGATCTTTAATGGACTTATCTAAATACATGGTTTGTAAAATAGGTGCATCAAAACCAGTAAGCAGTTTGGCTGTAACTATTAAAAATTGTAAATCAGAAATTGGATCATTAAATTCATCTACTATTCTTTCCTGCTGCGATTTATCAACTCCCCAATTTTGTTTAAATTCAAGTGTGTCATTGGCAGTGGTAGAAATAACTACTTTACTTGCTTCAACCGGAAAAAATTGATCAAGTGCTTCCTTATATTGAACACAAGCCTCTCTATCAGGAGTCACTATCATGGCTTTGAAACCATGAGGCGCTACTTTTTCTTTATAGTGAATTGAAATATCCTCTACAATTTTCGCAACCCGCTCAGGTGATTTAAGGAAGGCGGCCATCTTTGCCGATTTTTTATTTAGTGCATCTGCTTCTTCATCTGTTAGCGAAGCCTCTTCTTTGAAATCTTTGAAAAGTTTGTCTATGGTATCTTTATCTACGTGAACATCTATCAAGCGAGGCTCAAAATGTAAGGGCAAAGTTGCGCCATCGCGAATAGAATCTTGAAAAGTGTAACGAGATAAATATCCTCCTTCATCTTCTTCAGAACCAAATGCCCAAAAAGTATTCTTATCGGCTTTATTTACAGGAGTTCCGGTTAAACCAAACAAAAACGCATTAGGCAAGGCTGCACGCATTTGTCTTCCTAAATCACCCTCCTGAGTTCTATGTGCTTCATCAACCAAAACAATAATATTATCGCGCGTATTCATGTTGGGTTTAGCATCACGAAATTTATGTATCATCGAAATGATAATTTTTCGTGAATCCTGTTCCAACATTTTTTGCAAATCCTTAATGCTTTCGGTAGCTTCTACATTAGGAATATCAGATGCATTGAAAGTGCCTGAAATTTGAGTATCTAAATCGGTACGGTCTACCAAAACAATTACAGTAGGACTTTTTAATTCTGCTGCTCTTCTTAATTTTTGTGCAGCAAAAACCATTAACAGCGATTTACCTGAACCTTGGAAATGCCAAATTAGTCCCTTTTTAACACGACCTTCTTTTACACGTTCAACAATTTTATTTGCTCCTTCGTATTGCTGAAAGCGAGGTATCACTTTACTCCGCTGCTTTTTCTTATTGGTTGTGAACAACGAAAAGTTTTGTAAAATATCCAACAAGCGCACAGGACTTAACAAATCACCCATCTCTTTGCCAATTTCGCCCAATCCCAATCTGCGGGCAAGTGTTTCATCTTCCTCTTCTAAACGCCAGGGTGCCCAAAAATCTAATGGACAACGAATACTTCCGTAATACAAGGACTTGCCTTCGGTGGCGAAGGAAAATATGTTAGGTACAAATAATTGTGGGACAGTATTTTCGTATACCTCATGAATTTCATTAGCACCATCTAACCAACTTACGCTTGGGCGAATGGGCGTTTTGGCTTCGCCAACAACTACAGGAATACCATTGATGAATAATACAATGTCTGGTATTTTAGTTTCGCGGTGATGTATCCGAAATTGATTTGTAATCACATAGGCATTTTGAGATAAATTTTCGAAATCGAAAATACGAAGAGGCACATGGCGGTTGTTTTCGCCAAAGGGCATGGTTTTATCACCACTGAGCCATTTGAAAAATTCTTCATTGGCTTTTACCAATCCAATTTGATTTACAGAAATTAATATAGCTCGCAGTTTATAAATTACCTCATCTGCCAATTCGGGCTTTACAGCAATTTCTGGATTTAAGCGAATCAAAGCATCCTTCAATTCTTTTTCTATAAGTACTTCATTTACAGAACGGTTTAAATCTACAGCTGATTTATATTGCCAATGTGCACTATAACCTGTTTTAGGTTCTTGCATTTCATTACTATTCAAATTCACACCGCTGAGTTGGTGAATGATGTAATGTTCTACGCTATTGAGTTCGTTAAATGCCATTTTTATAAACTTACTATTTGATTGATTTTTTCCTTGACAATTGGTGCCCTATCTGCAATAATTAAAGGATGAATATGGGCTGATAAAATTTCATCGTAACTAATATTCTTCTCTAATTTTAATAATTGAGATTGTAGATAGCTTCTAATTTCAGGAAGCGTGTTTTTTACTTCTTCTACAATGCTGGTCCTATTATCTATGATGTAAATAATATCTTCAAAATCATGACTCGTTCTATAATCTGTTCCTCTGTCTTTAAAGGCTTCAAATTTTGTGGCTAAATAGCAGGGGGCCGGTAATATTTTAATGTCTTCTTCTTTGGCCTTTACTGTCCATAAATTATCAAAGCCTAGTTTATACCATTTGTTGGCTGGCCCAAGTGGACCATCTTCTGCGGGCATAATATCTACCGGAATATTTTTGAACTTATAACTACAAAGAGCATGTCCAAAAGGATCTGGGTGAAAACCAAGAGAGGCTAATTTTTCTTGTAAAACCAACCAATTACTTAAATTAACTACATTCAAGGTCATATCAATATCGGCCGTAGGTCTAATTTCATCAGCTGCTACATCATCGGTATATAAACTTACCACAGCTCCACCAACAAAAACCATTTGATCTTTTAAATCCTTTAAAGCTTCAGCTACTTCAGCCACTACAGCAATATTTATGGTTCTATTTTCCATTTTTATAATTAATGAATGTCATAATAAAAATCGGAAGATTCAGTAATTCCTAAAATTCTTGATTTCAATTCTTTGATGGCTATTTCTTTTTCTCTTGCTCTTCCAACACGTATAGCATCTACCAATGCTAATAACTCATAAAGTTTATCGTCTTTTTTAACTGCCTCTATGACTGATGGATATAATGGCAAAATGCTTTGACCTCTTACATTGCCTTTGGCTGATGGCCACACATAAGGTTCTTCGCTTTTTATAATTCCATTTAGTGGAAGTGCTGCATGTGCAGTGGCAATGCCTCTTACAATAGCACCAGGTTGCTGTGGAAAAATATAACGAATGCCATATTGTAATAACTCCATTAAGGCAAGTCGGCTCACTTTTTTAGCTGAGGCATCTAAAAGCCCGGCGTATTTTGAACGCATGAATGATTTACTGACTTCTGATTGACTGATGTGTAATGATTGGGCCAAGTTGCTTTGCAACCATGGGCTATCACCTAAGGCAATTAGTTTTAGTAGAATAACGATATCCAGTGGACTTAATGTTTGTTGCTGTTGTTTCATTTGTTATATTCCATATTCGAATATGCAATATTAATACTTTATTATTTATTTTACAATATTCTAACATAATTTATTCCGTATCGGAATGCGGAATAAATGCTATTTTGTTTGCAAACTAAGGCCTTATACAATAAGGCTCTATGCTATTAATTTCATTAAATGCCATAAGTTTTTATCTCTTTTATCAAAGCGTTTAATGCTTTTTCAAATTGTTGTAATATTAAATCTCGTGCAAAATCATATTTGCTTCTGCTCCATCTTTTGGTGCTTCTAATACCTTCTATCGGCTCAAATTGAATATGTGTGAACTCATTTCTTTGCTGATAAATGGCTTGAAACGCAATTCCTACTTCATAATAATTTCCGCCTTTACTTATTAAGTGGTCATATACATCGCGTTCTTTCGGTTTTGTTCCACTCTTTTTAATTTTTTCTTTTTGGTAATCATTGATTAGTTTGATTAGAAAAATATCAAAACACTTTAATGCTGAGTTGGTCCAATTTTTAATTCTCGCTCCGTGGATATTAGATTTGTAAAATGCAGGTTCTATGCATTCTAAAGCAAAATCATTAGCATCACTATATTTTTCATTCTCCGATAAAAATGCCCTGATGTTAATATTAAGACCTTCATTTATTAAGTCTTCTAATAAATGCTCTACAAACTTTTTGTTTAGCTGTTCTAAAGACCTTACAACTTCTTTAGATAAATATATTCGCTGATAAGCTTGAATAGAATCTATTCTTTCAAGATCAGTTGTTATTTGCGCTCTCAATTTGCTAAAACTCATAAG
This sequence comes from Flavobacteriales bacterium, assembly GCA_044368255.1. Classification (GTDB taxonomy): domain Bacteria; phylum Bacteroidota; class Bacteroidia; order Flavobacteriales_D; family UBA2798; genus CAMBFX01. The sequence continues at coordinate 5,511 of JBIPLT010000090.1, read as the reverse complement.
CCTATAGATTTAAGAAATTCATCCAAATTAATATTTTCTTTGTTGTGAAACTTATTGAATTCTGCGATAACAACCTTTAAATATTGATTTTTTTCTTTATTAAGTTGATTTTGCAAAGTGGACCTAAATTGCTCCGTTTTGCAATGGTTGTATAGTAATCGATAAAGGGAAATCTTAACAAGATCAGAGTCTTCTATTTTTAACATCTGAAAGTAAACCTGCCTCAACTCTTTTTCATCAAAATTTTGAGTCAAAGATAAATTTTGAATAATATAATATCTTCCCCACTCATACTTAGCGAATACACCCTCAAGCATCTTAGTCATATTATCTTTAACTTCCTTGGAATACCTATAATTCATAATAGTATAGCCTAACTTATCTGCTCTCCAAAAAAACTTTTCATAAAAGTGCAACCAATATTTTAACAAATCTTTATTGGGCTTTACTTCAAGTTCTAAATACCTTAATTCTCTTAATGCAACTCCATAAGCAGTGCTTAGCCTAATAGCATCAATATCATCCACTGATTCTTTTATTTGTAATGCATTATTATTTAGGGTTACAAATAGCGTGGGCAATTCATTTTCTACATCAGTAATTTGTTTTAACCAATACGCTGCAATCTCCTTAGAGTTTGAAATAGTTAGTAGATTGCCTTCTTCATTAAAATTATCCTGCTGGCTTAGCTTTGAAAGGTCTTTGTCAATGTTAGGTCCATTGCTTTTTTCTTTTTTCGTATTCAAAGTTATAAATTGCTCAGCGTCTTCTGTATCTTCATAACTTGTAAAAAGTCTCATTTTTTTAAGTTCTTTTACCTTTGAATCTTCATGCCCTTCTATAATCTCTTGCACACTCGTTTTTTTGGCATTTATAGAAAGTGCATTTGATTTGGTATATATATCAATAGTTAACAGCGCATCCAACAATTCATCTTCTTCATAACTGTATATGCTTATATCATCCATATATCTGTAGTAGCGGTAACCTCGCTCTACCAATTGTTGATCTAATTGATGTAATAAAAAGTTTGCTAATAAAAATGATGGAGGGCAACCCTGCGGAATACCAACACCAGGCGTAGGACCCACTTTAGTTCCTGACCATATATTTAAACAATCTCCAAGTAAATCTAAAATTTCATCTTCTATACCAAACTCAACACTTAATTTTGAAAGTAAATTGTAATGTGGAATTGAATCAAAAAAACCGGTAATGTCAGTTTCGAATTTATATTTTACTTTATCTACTTCTATGGCTTGAATTATTGAATTGGAGTATTTATTATGCAGCCCTTGCCAAAATTTGAAGAAAAAGAAATTTGGCTTTTCTTCATCAAGTATAGACACGCCTTTTTTCACTTCTACATTTAATACACTACCAAAAACAAAGGAGTTATATTGATCTAATGTGTCGTAATGTTGTTGAGCTAATTTATCTGCAAATGCTTGATAGAGTATTGCATCTTCAATAAACATAACGGCCTTTGTGCGCAATGTTTTGGAGGATTTAGGAACATAAAATTTAAAACCTCTTTGCGCTTTATATTTTCCAGAAATAATCTTTTCAGATAAGTTTTGGCAATTTTTTTCAAGGTCTACTTTAAATGCTCTAATGCCAACTTGGTCTTTCACCAGTTTATCGGTCCAGCACTGAACCCTATGGAAAGCAAGTTCTATTGATTTTGGATTAAAGTATTTTAAAAGAATCTCACTCATTAATTATTTTTTTATATGTTTTATTTAAATAATTAGAAATCATGGGTGGCATTAGAATCCTATCTGAAATGATATTTTCAGCTAAAATCAAAGTCCCTTGCTTAGCTCTACTAGTAGCTACATTAAATCTATTTACATCATATGAAAATTTTGTATCGTAAGACGGAATTAAATAAATACAAAAGTCAACGGTCATACCTTGGATTCTATCAACAGTATTTACTTCAATATTATTCAAATTTAATCTCACCTTTAACATCGCGTCTGTTATTGCAGTTACTGTGTCTTTAAACGTTGAAAGAACTGCAATTTCAATATTGGGATGATCAATTCTTATAGCGTGTATAACCTTAATTATTTGTTCAATTGCATTTTTTGGTATTTTTCCTTCATCCATCTTTCCATAGTAGACCAGTGAAGTTCCTCCCAAGGTACAAAACCAATCAGAATAATTACCTTTTACTGTCAAACCTTTTTTTGAAGACATCGATTTGAGGCTGTTCTCATAAAAAATGCCAGTTTGCTCTGCGGAATGCTCTGTTAACCGATAAGTATTTACCAATCTATATGAATCTTTTTGATTATTAATCGAATATGTTCTAAGTCCATTTATTACGGTGAATATATTTTTATCAATATTGATTGCCTTTCTTTCTTCCAAAACAATAGGTTGTAATTGCATAAAGTCACCAATAACAAGAACTTTTGTTGCTAATTCAGAAAAGCCAGCAATGGTAGTTAAAAATGCTTGTGAGGCTTCTTCTATTATTAGTAGATCATAGTAAATATGTGTATCCTCCATCAACAATTTTGATAACGAATAATAGGTTGTAAGCAATAAATTTCCTGGAGCTATTGAATCTGTTATATAATGATTTTGCAATTCTGGAATTGTTGCTGATTCATCGGCCGATAAATTTGTTTTGAATATGCTTTTGCTTTTACATTTTTTATCTAATCCTTCTTTCAAGGCAGCTTCCATCAATGCCTTATGTGTAAGGGCGGTAATACAAACACGTTTATTATTATTTAAATAGTGTTCACAAATTTCTGCTATTAAATGAGTTTTACCTGTTCCAGGAGGTCCTTGAATGATGGTTTTTTCTGAAGCATCAATTACCCTAATCATTTCTTTACTTAAACTACTAGTTTCATTTAAGTTTTTCGGGTACCATGTTTCAATAGATCCACAGCTTAGGTTCAATATAGGATTATTGGGGTTCTTAATTGTAAAGTTCTTTAATGCAACTAAATAATCCCTTGGTGGATCTTCGCTACCTAAAATAACTATACTGTTTGTTTTATTTAATAAATCGTTTTTAATATGTTGTAAAAACCCTATTGAAATATTTTTAAAGCCAACATATCTATATTCTTCTTCAACCTTGTTTTCTAAATAATAAACTGGCAAACAATTAGTATACTGCTCTACATGTTTCTCTCTGAATTCACTATAGGTATAACTCCAATTGGCTATTGGGCCTATAGTTGATTTTGGATATGAAATTGTTAAGGGGACTTTTAATCTTGGAAATTTACCTTCTTTAAATCGTAAAATTAAAATTCCTCTCTTTTCATCGTAGCCCCATATACGACCTATGTATAATTTGTTTAATGCATATAAATCTAGCACTTGGGCTTGATGATATTTTGCCCACAATAAATCCAACTCGCGCAATTGCCAGTTATAAAATTCTATTTGTTTATCGTTATTTACTATCATACATCTATACCAATATCTGTTAATGAGCCACTACTTTCTCCAGGTTTGTTTTGCTTGGGATTAAAAATAATATCATATTCTCCAGATTTTACTTTGTATAAAAACTGCATATCTTTCAAATTGGTTTCAGATTCTAACAACTTAGTAATATCTTCAACAGTAGTATTTACTCGTCTAATTACTTTAAAATGAGAATTTAGTTTATCTTCTAATTCATATTGATCTTTTACTATGATGTTGTCTGTGGATTTATCCCCAGTTAATATATATAATATGGTATCCTCATCTCCTAAATTTTTCCATGCGTATGCGCCTAAAAAAAGAATTCCCTTTCGAGCACTTCTACACATCACTTTTAAAGATTTGCCATCTTTATCTTTAATAGGTCCAAGATATTTGTGGGCAAAATTATCCTTAAACTGATCCTCAGCATCTGAAACAGTATATTCTTTGTCCTTGAAATATCTCAATGCTTTAACCTGAGCAAATAAATTTTCTTGCAATAATTCATTTTCTTCCAGTTCTCGTCCAAAAAGTTTGTTAATCTGCTCAATCTCTTCTCTGTCAAATTCAATATTCTTTGCCTTGCTTGATTCTTCATATTTACTTTTGGCACCATTGACTTTATCAAGGAGTTTTCTTAATTTCTTATTCTCAGATATCGGCCATTTATAGAGTTCACAAAGCAATTCGGTTAATTCACGTATTTCAGTGTAATAAAATACATTTTTTTCTTTTTGATAAAAACTTTCTACCTCTGAATGAAAGTCAATTATATCCTTAAGGCTAAGAGTAATTTTAGAACATAATTTAAATTCACATTGCTCCAGCTTAACCAAATCAGAATTATTAAGTTTTTGTTTTGTAGCGATATCAATTATTACTGTTTTTAATGTATCGGAATCAGAATTTTGAACAGCATCAAAAGATTCTAATTCAACATGTTCAACACCTCTAATTTGAAGTTTTAATTGATTAATAGCTTTTCTGAAGCCTAGATCATACTCAAAAGTGAACATGATTTTATTTTCTGGATAAGTTATCTGCTCTAATAAAATCGAAGATGATTCTAAAGATTTTTCTAAATAAATTAATTCATTTATTTTTTGAATGGTCTTGTCCTGTGCTAATAAATGACCGCTGGATTTAAGTTTTTCAATTTCTTCAGCACTAAAGTTTGCTTTTGCGAAATGCTCAAGTAGTATTATTTTTCTTTGTTCTTCTGAAAACAAATTTAAATTTTGAAGACAGTTTATAATTAAAGTATTTCCTAATGTAGATTTTAGGGATAACTTATCTATTATATTATCTGTATTTTCATTAAAACAATCGGCCAGTTTGTCATTTGGATTCAGTAAGTATGGCGATAGTTTTTTAACATGAATTTGGGCGGATGATTTTGCTATATTTCCTTGCATAGGAAACATGTTCTCGGTAGTTCTAAGTAACCAAATAAAAGGATTAGGACGCGAGTAAGAATTACATGTTATATCTGTTGCTAGTAAGTTTATAGGTTTTATTTGACCGACTACTTTCCAAAATAATATCAAATTATTATATGCTCCAGACAGCTTAGCAATGTCTTTAAAAATATAAAAATCATTACTCGATTTAAAATTTGAATATCCACTGTTGTAATTTTTATAAATAAAATCAATTTCTTCCAAATTAATTTTATCGCCTTTTCTGAATAAGGTAGAATTAAAATACTTTAGTCCCGGGCTTACAAAATGATTCCTAAAAAACTTTACTAAGCTCTCCTTATCTGTTTCCAGACATTCCTTTAAATAAGATGCTGATATAAATGAAACACCTTCAATATTATTAAATAAATCTTTGGCATAAAGTTCGTTGGTGTTTATGTAAGGACTATAAGCCTTATCGAAGTATGTGAATGAAATTTGCTCTAATTCATTTGATTGTGTTAGTACTGGAAATTTTAGCATACCAAATTCAATCAAATTTTCTTTGGGAAACTTTGTATTGTAATAAAACACACTTATTAAAGCCTTAAGTAAAGAATCTTCTCTATCTTTTAATTCATCTTTAGATGTTGAACATATAGATTTA
>JBIPLT010000309.1:0-3358 GCA_044368255.1 Flavobacteriales bacterium | reverse complement strand
ATTCTGTTACTGAAGAGGAGGTGAAAAGGAGAATGAAAAATCAACTTCCTAGTAATGAACTAATGAAATTTGCCGATTTTGTGATTGAGAATGATGAAAGTCATGCCTTATTGCCACAAATTAATCTAATCTTGACTGAATTAAACAAATCATGCTGATCTTAAATTCTAATCAGATAAAAAAGGTAGATTCTTTAACCATTAAAAACGAACCAATTTCCTCGTTTGCCTTGATGGAACGTGCTTCAAAAAAATGTTTTGAAAGAATTGTTGAACATTTTGATAGCAAGACTTTAAGCTTTTTAGTGGTTTGTGGACCTGGAAATAATGGAGGAGATGGATTGGTTATAGCCGAATTATTGAAAAAATCGGGAAGAAGAACAGAAGTTGTTTTGCTCGGTGAAAAATATTCTGTAGAAAATGAAACGGCACAAAATGCGTGGAAGAATTCAGGAGGAGTAATCCATCGATTTGAGAATTTATCTCCCCTTTTATCTACATCTGCTATTATTATTGATTGCATTTTTGGAATTGGATTATCGAAAAAACCGGAAGATTATTTTAGAATGGCGATTCAAAAAATCAATGAATCCCAAAAAAACATTATCAGTATAGATTTACCAAGCGGGATGACTGATGGAAAGCAATTAGATTTTACAAGCATCATTAAAGCTAATTTTACTTTCACATTTCAGTTTCCCAAAATTTCTTTTTTGCTTGAAGATAGTGGTATATATGCGGGGAATTGGGAAATATTGGATATCGGATTGCTTTCTGAAATAGAAACCAACGAAAAACCCATAGCTTATTTTGTAACTAAAGAACAAATTAAAATAAATTTTGATAGGCGTAAGAAGTTTGCACATAAAGGAACCTTTGGTCATCCATGTTTGATTGGTGGTTCTTATGGAAAAATGGGAGCTATGGTTTTGGCAACAAAAGCCTGTTTAAGAACTGGGGCGGGTATAACCACAGTTATTGCTCCGAAATGTGGATATGATATTTTACAAATATCTGCACCCGAAGCAATGGTTCGTATTTCTATTGGAGAATATCATTTGGAAGAATTTAATCTTGGTGAAAATAATTATGATGCTATTGGAATTGGTCCGGGAATGGGTACTGAACGAGAGACAGCAAATGCTTTGAAATATTTAATACAAAACTCAAATATTCCTTTGGTTTTAGATGCTGACGCATTGAATATACTTTCTGAAAATAAAACATGGTTACACTTTTTACCTGCTGGAAGTATTTTAACTCCACATCCAGGAGAATTTCAACGGTTAGTTGGTCAATGGGATTCTTGTTATGAAATGATAGAGATGCAAAAAGAGTTTACTTTTAAATTTCAGTGTATAGTAGTTTTAAAAGGCGCTTATACTTCAATAACAACACCTGGAGGAAATTTATTTTTTAATTCTAGTGGAAATCCAGGATTAGCAAAAGGAGGAAGTGGAGATACTTTGACAGGAATAATCACTGCCTTATGCGCACAAGGATTTTCAACTTTGGAAGCAGCTTTATCTGGTGTATATTTACATGGATTAGCCGCTGACCTTGCTATAGAGGAAATAAATGAAAATAGCTTGATAGCAACCGATGTAATTGAATTTATTCAAAAAGGTATTTCAGCTATTCAATCTTGATTTATTCGTAACATTTCAATGTGTGGTATTTCATCTTCCAAATAAGATTCACTCATTTTTTTAAATCCAAATTTCTCATAGAAGCTTTTTAAATATTCCTGAGCAGAAATACGGATATTTGATTTTCCATAGATTGAATTAATATTTTCGATAGTGAAATGCATAAGATCAATTCCGCATCCAGTTAAACGAGCTGATGACGCTGAGGCTACTCTGCCAATGGAGCATTCTTCATAGGAAATTCCATGTGGAATAATTCTAGCAACGGCAACTATTTTATTTTCTTCGTTTTTCCCAAAAACATGATAAGCATTTTTATCTTTTCCATCAATTTCGGGATAAGGACAATTTTGTTCTACAACAAAAACATTTATACGTAATTGTATAATATCATGAAATTCTTCTGTTGAAATTTCGCTGAAATGTTTACAAAACCAGGTTATTTTCATTTGTTAGTTATAAATACAAGTAGTAGAATGAGAGGATAAACCATAGCAAGGTAGGGAGTAAACTTTTCAAAACGATGAGGTGGGAATTTTCGTTTTTTCGCGAAATGTAATAGTCTATGACGAGCTGTTTCTTTCCAGAAATAAGTAAAAATAAATCCAGTTATTAATAAAATGATATGCAAAAGATTTCCTAAAATTATTTGTTCCGTAAATGATGCATCGGAATCGAAAAAGATGGGAATGGCGGATAAAAGTATGGGTATAATAATAACGACAATCAAAATCAAAGCCCATAATGTTTTGTAATATTCATCATACATGCTTCTAGTTTTAATTAAACGACCTTCATTTAAGGAATAGGCAATAAATGGAACATATGCAAAAAGTAATGGCGTTAGCCCATGACCAATCATTCCTAAAATTTTGTGTGCAACACCGTAAACTAAAATGATAGTCATATTGAAAACGAAAAATCTAATTGGAGCAATTATTTTTTCTAAAGTTCCGCCCATTAATAACAAAATAATTGCACAGCCAATAAAATGCAATACTCCCGATTTAAAATCGTATCCATGTTGAAAAATTAAAGAAAGATATTGGGTGAGATTAATATCAACCTTGTTGCTTCCAAACACGTTGGTAAAATTTGGTAAAATTAAAGTTCCCAGTGTAACGGCTGCCGCACACAGAAAAATTGAAAATGTTTGGTAGGGTAAAGGTTTATTTGATTGTTTTATTTCGTTAAACATTTATTGTATTTCTAATAATAGTGATTCTTTGGTGTAAAATAAATACTTTTTTATTGTTTTATATTTCATTTCCGAAAATAGTTTTCCATATTCATCTAACTGAATTTTATGTTCCTCTTTTTTAGCTCCAGTTTTAAAGTCACAAATAATTACCGAATCATTTTCTAGAACCACTTTGTCAGGTCGATATGTTTTGCCAGTAATATCCACAATCGAACATTCACTAATCGTATTTTTGTTGGTTAGTAAGTTCCCAATAAAAGGATGGTTATACACTGAATTAATTTCTTTCAATAAGGACGAATAGGTTTTAGAAATAGATTTATTTTGAGTGGAAATTAAATCTAAATGGGCCTTTGCGTCATTTAAATTCTCAAATTTTTCTAAAATATAATGCAAAAGTATCCCCGATTTTTTAGTTAAATAAATTTCTTCTTGTTCTTCCTTGTTTACGTCTTTTTCGGTGCTAAGCCTAAGTCTATCTTGCCAAGATTTATCTGGTGAATATTCTA
>JBIPLT010000308.1:0-3363 GCA_044368255.1 Flavobacteriales bacterium | reverse complement strand
AGAGTTTAGAAAGTTTTAATTTCTCTGCCAATTTATTTAAAGGTTCGAATCCTTCTACATATATATTTTTTGTTTGGATATTTCCCGAACCAGTCATTGAATTATAATCGGGTTCCATTTTTTCGTTCAACGACATGGTTAAATCAAAATTCGAAGAAAATTTACCTGTACATTTTGAAGCAATAGGAGTAAATTTATCAATGGTATTAAATGTAGATGATGCTTTTTTGATGTCCATATTTCGGATATCATAATTAAAATCTACCACTGGTTTTTTAGGGTCTTTGGTTGAATATTTTCCATTCATGGCAATATCTGCATCTAGCGTACGGAACTTTAGTTGATTCAAACTCATTTCACCATCTGCCATTTTAATTTCTCCAGAAATATTATCTAATTCGATGTCTGGTTTACCTTCAGAATTAGGATAAATTAATTTTCCAATGGATGTAGTTAACGAAACATTTAGGTTAGTTGGAACTTCGAATACGCCTGTTGATTCATCTGTAGAAGTTGAATTAGCAGAAGCAGTCGCGTCCACCTTTGCTGAAGCTTCGGTTGACGAAGGCATCAATTCCTTCATATCAATTAATGGTGAAGAGAAATTAAAATTTCCTTTTAAAGCATCGCCATTAATTAAATAATGCAATAAATTATCAATTTTTCCATTAGCCGACATTTCTGTTTTACCATATAAAATTTCAAAAACAGGAAGCTCTACTGATTGCGGATTGAATTGTAATTCTGCTTTTTTCACTAACATATCTGGAGAATCTTTTGTTTTCCATTCTATACTTTCTGCTAATACTTTTCCTTTGGCAGTAAATTTATCGTAATCTTCTCTCTCTAAAGCCGACATTCTTCCTGCCACACGTATATCTGAATTAATAATTCCCGTATAACTTTCACCTGGATTCATTGGCATAAAATCTTTCATGGTAGCCATATTTATTTTGGCATCCAAACCAGCACCAATTCCTGGATCAGTCATTGGATTTGTCATTCTAAAAAATGCAGCAATTTTATTTCCACCAAAATCAGCATTGAATTTAGAAACATCAATTACCATATCATCCATTGAAGGATCACCCTTTGATTTGATATTCGCTTTTACATAAATTCCTTGAATGGCTTTAGGTAAATCAGGATATTTAAAATAACCATTATCCACATCAATAGTAAAATCCATAGAAGGCATTTCTTTATCACTGTATTTTCCAAAAACTCTTCCATCAATTCCCATTTTACCCGAAAATTTATACTCTCCAAAATCAGGAGTATAAACAGCAGGAACTAAAGACATCAAATGTTTGAAATCAGATTTTGTAGTTTTAAAATTCAAGTCCATTAAAATTTCATTAGATACTTCTACAAATCCATCAAACTTTATAGGTAGTTCATTTAATGAGGCATCATTATCTTTAAATGTAAAACGCATTTTATTCATATCCATTTCCACATTCACTGTCATTTCTGATTTAGTGTTTTTTAAATAAGCTACACCACCATATTCGAAAGTAATTTCCTGAGCAGTTGTTTGTGTTTCTAAAACAAATAAGTCTTGAGTAAAATCACCATTTCCCGTATGATTTAGATTTTTTAAATTCATATACATATCACCAGCTAAATCATTATAAATAATGTTTCCGTCTACAATAGAATAACTACGAATGGTGGCTGCAAATTTTGAGGGTTCTTCAGGTTCTTCTTTTTCTTCGGAAGGTTTGGCAATATCATAATTCGCTTTACCATTTTTCAAAACCTGTACATTTATTTTAGGTGATTTGAGAGTGATATCTTTAATATCATAAGTATCCCCAAATAAAACTGAAGTTAAATCAAAAGTGATGACGATTTCTTTCACATCTATCAATGGAATTCCCTTGAATTCTTTTTGTCCAGTGAGTTTAAAATTATCTAACCTCATCGTGAAATTCGGAAAAGTGCTCAGTAATGTCAATGAATAATCTTCACATTCTAAATCTGCATAAAGATTGTTCTCAATCTCATCTTTGATCATATTGAAAATTTGCTTCTCAAATAGAAATGGAAGAAGAATAATCATGATTAACATAATTAGGAAAGAAATTCCTGTCCATTTTAGAATTCGTTTCCATAATGCCATTTTTGGTTTTGGCTCACCCTCGATTTTACTTTTTTTGAAAAACATATTTTTAATCTATTAATTCAACGCTATTGTTAATTTTTAATTCCCCTTCTGAACGCGCAATAACTGCACAAGCCAAACAATTTCCAATCACATTCACTGAAGTTCTTGCCATATCCATTAATGCATCTACAGCGAGAATGATAAATGCTTTTTCGGGATCTAATCCCATTGATGCAACCGTACTGACGAGAATAATGAATGATGCGCCCCGAACACCTGCTACGCCTTTACTGGTTAACATTAAAACGAGACACATACTTATTTGTTGCCCAAGTGTTAAATCCACACCACACATTTGCGCCACGAAAACAGAGGCAAGTGATAAATAAAGAGTGGTACCATCCAGATTGAAACTGTAGCCAGTAGGTAAAACGAATGAAACAATTTTTTGAGGCACTCCAAATTTCTCCATGTTCTCCATTGCTTTTGGTAAAGCCGCTTCAGAAGTGGAAGTTGCAAATGCAATAGAAACTGGTTCTGATACTGCCTGAAAAAATCTTTTCACTGGGATTTTATAAAGTTTCATAATCGGTATCAAAACAAAAACTACAAATACCGCCAATGAAACATAAAGTGTAATCACCAAAAACATGAGTTGTTTGAGGATATCAATTCCAGATTTACCAATGGTAGCTGCCAATGCACCAAAAACAGCGAATGGAGCGAAATACATGACAATATCTGTAAATTTAAACATCACATGCGAGAGACTTTCACAAAAACCTAGCATCGATTCTTTATGTCTTCCTTTTACTAAAGAAAGCGCAATGGCGAAAAGAATACTAAAAACAACTATTTGTAAAACTTGATTTTCGGCTATAGACTTTGCAATATTCTCTGGAAAAATATCTACAATTACATCATGACCATCAGCGGCCTTTTTCTCACTCGATTCTAATATTGAATTTGCTTTATCATTTACTTTATCACTTACCTCAATTTTAGAAACATCTACTCCTTTTCCGGCTTGTGTAATATTTATTGCAGCTAACCCGATAAATAATGCAAGCGTAGTCACTATTTCAAAATAGATAATGGATTTCAATCCCATTCTTCCCACTTGTTTTAAATCCGAATGCCCTGCAATTCCCACCACAAGTGTTGCAAAAATCAATGGAGCAATAATCGTTTTAATTAAATTGAGGAAGATTTTACTGAGTCGTTCCAGTTCCAATGAAAAAACGGGAGCATCC
>JBIPLT010000307.1:0-3382 GCA_044368255.1 Flavobacteriales bacterium | reverse complement strand
TTTAATTGTTTCGGATTATAGCGGTTTATATATGGCAGGACTCGAGGATGAAAAGTTTACCCCATACCCCAATGATAAAGTAATGGAAGTTTTAGTGCGCGGTTTGGCAGATAGTGTTGACGCTAAATTGGACATTAGCCAACCACAAAAAGAGTTGATGGATAGAATTAAGCGTGAAATTAACGAACGTTTTGGGCCATCAAATGCTGGGAATAATGAATCAGGATACCTTGCTTTAAATAAAACCGTTAAAGATAATATACACCGAAAAGATCGAACGCGGGAGGCTCATCTGCAAATTCATTTAACGCAAGAGAAAATAATTAAGGAACAAAGCGAAGTAATTAGCGAAATGAATGATTTGGTACACCATGTTCTTTTTTCGCTGGCAAATCGAAAACAATTAACGTCTTTGCTCGAATTACGCGCCCCCCATATTTACATCAACCCATGGTACAACGGAAACCAATTATTAGCCAAAGCATCGAATGTTTATTTATCCGAGGCCAAAAATTTAATGCAGAAATGGAATGATATTTACCTCCTCATTGCCAAAGATGGGTCAACCCACCTCGAAAAACTTTCGGATAAAAATCCTGCCGAGACCATGATGCCAGGCTGGTTTCGGTTGGATAGAGAGAAGGTAAAATGGTTTATGGATAGTTTTACTTAAATCCACTAAATTTATCTATAACTTCGGGATAATAGTATAACTTAAATAACCATGGATTAGGTCCTGTTTTATTAGTGAAATGAAGCTCAATTTACTTCCCGATACAAAACTTACTAAAAATATTTCCTAACAAATCATCTGTAGAAATTTCTCCAGTGATTTCGCCTAAATGATACAATGTTTTTCGAATATCCACCGCCAATAAATCACCAGGTATTTTATTCTGCATGCCTTCTTTTACCAATGAAAGTGATGCTAAGGCTTTGGTTAAAGCAGCATGATGACGAGCATTGGTTACTACCAAATCTTGTTGAGCGAATGAATTATTTTGCACGAATTCATACAAGTGATTTTTCAATTCTTCTACACCAAAATTTTCTTTAGCCGATAAATACATCACATTTTCTAAATCATGCAAATCTGTTTTTACTTCATCTATGTTTTTAATTAAGTCAGATTTATTGATAATCACCCATAGTTTTTTATTCTCACCTGCGCGCTTTTGAATAGCCGTTATGTTGTTTTGAATTTCATTTTTATTGATATTTCCCCCGTCAATTAAATAGAGTAGGATAGAGGAATCTTTGATTTTATCATAGGTTCTTTCTATTCCCATTTTCTCCACCACATCTTTCGTTTCACGCAAACCTGCGGTATCAATAAATCTAAAATCAACGCCTTTAATCGTCACCATATCTTCAATCGTATCTCGAGTGGTTCCGGCAATTTCAGAAACCAAAGCGCGGTTTTCATTGAGCAATGAATTTAATAAAGTAGATTTTCCCACATTCGGAACGCCAATGATCGCAACTGGAATTCCATTCTTAATCACATTTCCAAATTCAAATGAATCGGCTAATGTTTTTACAGATAATATTAATTTATCAATGAGTTTTAAAAATTCAGTTCTATCGGCAAATTCTACATCTTCTTCGGCAAAATCTAATTCAAGTTCTAATAACGAAGCAAAATGAATTAATTGTTCTCGTAATGCAGAAATCTCTTTCGAAAAACCTCCTCTTACTTGTTGCATGGCCAATTTATGAGAAGCATCACTTTGAGAAGAAATTAAATCTGCCACTGCTTCCGCTTGCGATAAATCCATTTTTTTATTCATGAAAGCACGCATCGTAAATTCACCAGGAGTTGCAGCTTCACAACCTTTTTCCATGAGCAATGAAAGAATTTTACGAATAATAAACGGTGAAGCATGACAAGAAATTTCGGCTAAATCTTCACCAGTATAGGTATGTGGCGCGCGAAATACAGAAACCAAAACTTCATCAATGATTACTTTTTTATCATTCAGAGGTAACGAAGAATCTATTATTTCACTCTGACGAGAGGAAGAATCTGAAATCACCCCAAAATGAATCGTATTTCCTTTTACTTCACCTAAATCTTTATTGAAAATTTTGGAAAGAATTGAAAAAGTATCGGCACCCGTAATTCGAATTAAAGCTATGGCTCCTTTTCCTGGAGGGGATGAAAGCGCACAAATGGTATTTTGGAAATGGTGGTTCAAACTATAATTTTCTTGATAAAACAAAGATACAGTATAGGAAGGATTTCAACCTAAATTTTTAAAAGCTCCCTCTATCAAAATTTAAAAGATTGAAAATTAAGCTTAAAGAAATTATTTTAGGGTTAATCATGGGTATTAAAAAAAGAAGTCAGCCTTGTCGAATAATTCTTATTTTTACCATCCAAAACAAAACATCATGTCAGTATTAGTAAACAAAAATTCGAAAATAATTGTTCAAGGATTTACCGGAACAGAAGGAACTTTTCACGCTACTCAAATGATTGAGTACGGAACCCAAGTGGTAGGCGGGGTAACACCAGGAAAAGGTGGGACGATGCATTTAGATCGACCTGTTTTCAATACCGTTTATGACGCTGTAACCAAAACAGGCGCGGATGTTTCTATCATTTTCGTGCCACCAGCTTTTGCTGCTGATGCCATTATGGAAGCTGCTGCTGCTGGAATTAAAGTGATTGTTTGTATTACCGAAGGTATTCCTGTTAATGATATGGTGAATGTGAAAGAATACATCAAAGGAAAAGCATGTACTTTAATTGGCCCAAATTGCCCTGGAATTATTACTGCGGGTGAAGCAAAAGTGGGAATTATGCCTGGTTTTGTTTTCAAAAAAGGTAGAATAGGAATTGTTTCTAAATCGGGAACATTAACCTATGAAGCAGCCGACCAAGTGGTGAAAGCTGGAATGGGAATTACTACGGCTATCGGAATTGGTGGGGATCCAATCATTGGAACACCAACCAAAGAAGCTGTTGAATTATTAATGAATGATCCAGAAACGGATGCTATCATTATGATTGGAGAAATTGGTGGAAATTACGAAGCTGTTGCAGCGCGTTGGATTAAGGAACACGGAACAAAACCTGTAGTTGGTTTCATTGCAGGACAAACTGCGCCAAAAGGTCGTAAAATGGGTCATGCTGGAGCCATTGTTGGTGGAGCAGAAGATTCTGCAGAGGCAAAAATGAGAATCATGCGTGAGTGTGGAATTCATGTAGTTGAATCACCTGCTGAAATCGGAGCTAAAATGGCAGAAGTTTTAGGAGTAACTGCATAATAGAAATTAGAAAATCATATACATAAAAAAGGATCCGTGAGGATCCTTTTTTAATTAAACGAATAAAGACGTTTGTAAAATTTCAATTCTTTAGTTCCAATAGTAATTG
>JBIPLT010000089.1:0-10872 GCA_044368255.1 Flavobacteriales bacterium | reverse complement strand
AATCATTTTTTTACCTGTTCGCTCACGTAAAAACCAAAATACCTTAACATCTACAAATTGTCCAACCAAAAATGCAATGATGCTTCCAACGATAATCGCAGAGCTTTGCCCAAATACAGAATTAAACTCTTCTCCACTCACCGGAGATTTATCCCAAGCCGGAACACTCATACAGAAAAACAAAACAGCAAACATGAAAATTATCAGAATAGCTGTAAACCTAGAAATAGCTTGAACTCCCTTTTTTCCATAATATTCGTTAATCAAATCGGTAGTCAAAAAAACAACTGGCCATGGAATAATTCCCACACTCATAATAAACGGACCTATCTCAATCAGTTTTCCGCCAATTGCTTCCGCCAACACCGCATTGGTGATGAAGATTCCGGCTAGAATGAAAAATACTTTTTCTTTTTTGGTGGCGAACATAATTGGTTATTCGTTTTTCGTTTCTTGTTATCTTTTCACACCAAACTGAATTTCATCAGCTCATTCGCTTATTATTCACTTCGATCATGAAATAGTTGGCTAATTCGCTAATAATGTTTTCATATTCACTTTCCCATCAATAATAGCGGTAAGCTGATCAATTAAAACTCTTTCTTGCTTCATCGAATCTCTTTCACGAATAGTCACCGTATTATCTTCAATCGTTTGGTGATCCACAGTAATACAATACGGTGTTCCAATCGCATCTTGTCTTCTATATCTTTTTCCGATAGAATCTCCATCGTCATACTGACAATTGAAATCTAATTTTAATTTATCAATAATTTTTCTTCCGATTTCTGGTAAACCATCTTTTTTTACCAATGGTAAAACCGCTGCTTTGATAGGAGAAAGTGCTGGTGGAATTCTTAACACCACTCTCTCCGAACCATCTTCTAATTTTTCATTTTGATAAGCCACCGATAGAACTGCCAAGAACATTCTATCCAATCCAATCGAAGTTTCCACCACATAAGGAACATACGATTGATTCAATTCTGGATCAAAATATTTGATATTCTTTCCAGAAAATTTTTCATGCGCTGATAAATCGAAATCAGTTCTCGAATGAATTCCTTCTAATTCTTTAAAACCCATTGGAAAATTAAATTCGATATCGCAAGCAGCATTGGCATAATGCGCTAACTTAATATGATCATGGAAACGATAATTTTCTTGACCCATACTCAATGAACGATGCCATTTGATTCGGGTTTCTTTCCAGTAATTATACCATTCCATTTCTGTTCCTGGTCGAACAAAAAATTGCATTTCCATTTGTTCAAACTCACGCATTCTAAAAATAAACTGTCGCGCTACAATTTCATTACGGAAAGCTTTTCCGGTTTGTGCAATCCCGAAAGGAATCTTCATCCTTCCTGTTTTTTGTACATTTAGAAAATTCACAAAAATACCTTGAGCCGTTTCTGGACGAAGATAAATAGTGGCAGAATCTCCAGCAACCGAACCTAATTCTGTTGAGAACATCAAATTAAACTGACGAACTTCTGTCCAGTTTCTAGTTCCTGATATCGGACAAACAATTTCTAAATCCACAATGAGTTGTTGTAAGGCAACCAAATCACCTTTCTCCAATGAATCACGCATGCGATCTTCTATGGAAATTATTTTTTCATTGTTGCGTAAAATATTTGGATTGGTTTGACAAAAAAGCACCGCATCAAAACTTTCACCAAATTTTTTCGAAGCTTTTTCAATTTCCTTTGTATTCTTCTGACGGATTTTCTCCATATGTTCTTCTAACAAAACATCCGCACGATATCTTTTCTTAGAATCTTTATTATCAATCAATGGATCATTGAAAGCATCCACATGCCCCGATGCTTTCCAAGTGGTGGGATGCATAAAAATGGCGGCATCTATTCCCACAATGTTTTCGTGCATCTGCACCATGCTTTTCCACCAATATTGGCGGATATTATTTTTTAGCTCAGCTCCTAATTGTCCATAATCATAGGTAGCCGAAAGTCCGTCATAAATTTCACTGCTCGGAAATACAAAGCCATACTCTTTGCAATGGCTAATGATGTCTTTTAATCTATCTTCTTGTTGTGCGCTCATGGGGCAAAGATAGAGAATTGTTTGGGGTTGCAGATTTGGGATTACAGATTTTTGAAGGTAAAAATTAAAATTTTGGTGTTGAAAGTATAATTTTAAGATTACAAAAAGATTGAATTTCGTTTTATCAAGAAAACATTTTATCGTTCTGAGTTAGCTGTTCTCCGTTTACTTCAAAGAAAACACTATGTGATTTTACACTCCTTTTTAACTTAAGAATGCTATTAACAAAAAATAAATTATTTTATGTTTATTGATTGTAATAAATACACAAATACCTTATTTTTGATCAAAATAATTTATATGATTAAATTAAAGATTTTCATTCTGTCCATTTTGTGTTGTAATACACTTGTTAGCCAAAGTCTAACCTCATTTTATGATAAAGAAGCAAAAATGTATGGATATAAAGATAAAAAAGGAAAAGTTATAATTCAGCCCAAATACGCAAATGCTTCTAATTTTGTGGAAGGATTGGGAGCAGTCAAAAAAGAGGGAAAATACGGTTATATTGATTCACTTGAAAAAACAATAATTCCATTTGAATATGATATTGCTAATCAATTTTCTGAGGGTTTAGCAAATGTTAAGTTAAATAATAAATATTTTTTTATAGACAAAAATGGATCGGTAGTGATTGATAATTCTTATTATTCAGATAAAGGATTTAAAAACGGAATGGCAATTGTTATGATTGACACATTGTATTCTGTAATTGATAAAACTGGAAATTTTATCACCGAAAAAAAATATAAATTTATTATAAGTAAAACAGAATCATTATTTCAAATTTTTAAAAATAAAAATTTAGGTTTAATGAACAAAAATGGAATAGAATTAACGGATATTAAATACAATAACATTGATTTTTTTTCAGAAGGCTTTAGTAGAGTTAGGCTAGATGGAAAATACGGCTTTATCGATACACTTGGTAAAGAAATTGTGGTGCCAAAATACGAATATGCAATGCCATTTTCTGATGGTATGGCCTATGTATATAATGATTCTCTAGCTGGCTTTATAGATGTAACAGGAAAATTAATCATCCCTCTCAAATATGAATCTGGTGATAGTTTTTCAAACGGATTAGCTCCAGTTCGTTTGAACAATAAATGGGGCTATATTAACAAAACAGGAAAAACAGTGTTGCCTTTTAAATATGATAAAGCTAATAGTTTCCACAAAGGAAAAGCGGAAGTTAGTATTGGTGCTTCTGACTTTATTATAGACAATAAAGGTAAACGAGTAAAATGATCATCATTGAAGATATTCTCGTTTCAGACGATGTGCTGCAAAAAAAGTTCGTTTGCGACCTCAATGCTTGCAAGGGTGCATGTTGTATTGAAGGAGATTCAGGAGCGCCCTTAGAAGCCGAAGAAACCGGTATTTTAGATGATATATATGATATCGTGAAGCCTTATTTACGCCCTGAAGGTATCAAAGCTATCGAAAAGCAAGGAAAATACATAGTAGATAGCGATGGCGACATGGTTACGCCATTGATAAAAGGAAAAGAATGTGCTTATGTGATTTTTGATGAGAAAAAAACCGCTCTCTGTGGAATAGAAAAAGCCTATTACGATGGAAAAATCACTTGGAAAAAACCCATTTCTTGTCATTTATTTCCCATTAGAATAGCTAAACTCACAACGGGTGAAGCAATCAACTATCAGGAGCTAGATATTTGTAAACCTGCTTGTAAATGCGGGGCTAAATTAGATGTGCCCGTCTATAAATTTCTAAAAGAACCTCTTATCCGTAAATACGGAGAAAAATTTTTTGAAGCGTTGGAAGAAGCGGATAAGCATCAAAAAAAGGTGAAGACTAAAAAATAAGATTATTTACCGACACTTTACCGCTGCGGTTACTTCCTCTTATCAAGGTGGAGTAAGCGAAAGATGAAGAGGCGTATTTACTTCGTGTTACCGAGGTAGTATAGAGCATCGGAGATGAGTTGCATTTTTTTGTATTTAATTTTTTCAAAAAATACATTTTTTTTAGTGGCAGAAATTGAAGAGTATTTGGCAAAAAAGTAGATTTTGTTTGTGTTATTTTTTTATATAAATTTGACTAAATTGAATATATATGTTGACCAAGAAAAAATTAATGCAAAGCATTAAAGACTTACCAGATAGTTTTTCAATTGATGAATTGTTAGATAGAGTAATATTTTTGCAAAAGGTAGAAACTGGACTCGCTCAATCTACAAAAGGACAAACTATTTCCACAAAGGATGCAAAGTCTAAATTAAAGAAATGGTTGAAGTAAATTGGACTTTACAAGCCCTGCAAGATATTGAAAGCATTTCAGAATATATTTCTCGAGATTCTGTAAAATATGCAAAAATACAAGCAAGCAGATTTTTTGAAGTGGTAGAAATTCTAGAAGAATTTCCAAAAACCGGTCGAATTGTACCTGAGCTAAATAAAACTAATATTAGAGAATTAATTCTTGGCAATTATAGAATAGTTTATAAAATCATATCATTAAAGAGTATTGATATACTTGCCATTCATCATAGCGCACGGGCATTTGTGATAAAGAAAAAGAAATAACTGGGTTTTGATTCCTTTACCAGATATATTTGTCCTGAAATAAACAAATGCAAAACACCTTCCGCCTCCAACTCATCCTTCACATCATCGTTTTTGTATGGGGCTTTACAGGTATTTTAGGTAAAGAAATCACTGTCGGACAAAACATTTTGGTTTGGTATCGAATGATGATCACTTTTGGTGCGTTGGGAATTTTCATGTTGCTCACCGGAAGAAAATTCGTTTTACCATCCAAAGAAATTTTACAGTTATTCGGAATTGGAATTATCATCGCACTTCATTGGATATTTTTTTATGGTGCAATAAAAATCGCGAATGTTTCGGTTTCGGTTTCTTGTATGGCGATTTCCAGTTTTTTCACAGCGCTTTTGCAACCTTTAATTTCAAAAACAAAAATCATAAAGTATGAATTGTTATTGGGAATTGGAGTAATCATTGGTGTAGCGGTTTTAATGGGAGTGGAAACAGACCATACGCTTGGTTTCATTTGGGGAATTCTTTCTGCTTTTTTCGCCGCTTTATTTACAGTGTTGAATGCAAGAATGGTAAAAAAAATAGATAGCACTGTCATTTCTTTTTATGAAATGTTAGGTGGATTTATTGGTATTTCTATTTTCAATTTAATCATGGGAAATTTATCCATGGATGCTATTTCATTAGCAAATGGTGATATAATGAATTTAATGATTTTAAGTATTTTTTGTACGGCCATTCCATTTGTAGTAAGTGTTTGGATTATGAAAAAACTTTCTCCTTATACGGTAAGCATTTCTGTAAATATGGAACCGGTTTATACCATTATTCTTGCTGTGATTTTATATCCCGGAGAAGAAAAAATGCATGGAGGATTTTATATCGGAACGTTGATCATTCTATTATCCGTTTTTACGAATGCCTATTTGAAATGGAAAACAAGAAATAAAATGCAGGAAACAATTTAATAGATTTATTTCACGCTCGAGATTTTTTTGCTTCGCAAGAGAAAAGTTCACGCGGAGGCGCAGAGTTCGCAGAGAGGAAAATCTTCGAATTTAAAGACTTAAAAAATTATTGGCGATTTTTTCAAGTCTTAATACTAATATCTAACTACTAAAATCTAAAGAAATCCCAACTCCAATTGCGCTTCTTCACTCATCATTTCTTTTGTCCATGGTGGATCGAAAGTGAGATTTATTTTTACCGATTTTACTCCTTCTACTGCCGATGCTTTTGATTCAATCTGACCAGGAATAACTTCTGCTTCCGGACAAGATGGTGAAGTCAAGGTCATCACAATTTCTACATCGTTGTTTTCGTCAATACGAATTTCATATATCAATCCCAATTCAAAAACGTCCACAGGAATTTCAGGATCATAAACTGTTTTGATCGCTTTGATAATATTATCTTCTAAATCTTTCTTGTCCATATTCACATTTGAATCGTTTTCAATCTATTTTTTTATAAGTAGTTTCTTCTCCAAGGAATCCTTCCATTTTTGAGGAGGTTAAAACTTGTGCTCGTAATGTTTCGGTAGAAGTAACAGCATCAATCCCTCCATCTAAAAGTGAAAAATCATTTATTACTAAAGTTTTACTATCTGTCAATTTATAAATTTGATGATAAAATTTCTTTTCAATTAATGGTTTTGAATAGAAAAATGTATACCCACCAAATTCGGTTACCCAACCTTTGAGAATATCTTCTTCTAACGAGTACATTTCTCCACGGGTAATAATTTCGATTTTGTAGGTGTTATTTCCTTCATCGGTAATTTTCATTTTTTTAATAGTAGCATCCTCATTAGAGGTTTCCCAGGTACCGATTAATCGCTGATCTATTTGGTTTTTTCCCAATTCATCCAATGGAAAATCTAATCCAACCGGACAACCAATTAAAAATAGAGCAAATGGTAAAAAAAATAAAAGAAATTTTAATTTTTTCATATAGATTTATTTGTTGTATGCCAATGCATACATTTTCATTTGTTTAATCATACTCACCAAACCATTTGCTCTAGTTGGAGAAAGATGTTCTTTCAATCCAATTTTATTAATAAAATCCAGATTCGCATCCAAAATTTCTTTTGGTGAATGATCGCTTAAAACACGAATCATCAAGGCAACAATCCCCTTAGGAATCGCTGCATCGCTATCACCCGAAAAAAATAATTTTTCATTTCTGTATTCCGCTTGCAACCAAACTTGACTCTGACATCCTTTGATTAAATGATCTTCGTTTTTAAATTTCGAATCAATTAATGGAATAGTTCTTCCCAAATCAATCAAATGCTCGTAGCGACCTTCCCAATCATCTCCAAACATTTCAAATTCAGATACGATTTCATCTTCTATATTTTTTATCGATTCACTCATTTCAACATTTTAATGGCTTTTTGCAAAGCGAAAATAAAAATATCTATTTCTTGTTTTGTATTATAAATCGCAAATGAAATGCGAATGGTTCCTGGAACACCAAATTTTTTCATCAATGGTTGCGTACAATGATGCCCTGTTCTAACTGCAACACCTTGCTTATCCAAAATTGTTCCCACATCAAAGGGATGCGCTCCATCAACAATAAAAGAAATAACTCCAGCTTTATTTTCAGCTTCACCAATAATTCTTACTTCAGGAAAATCTTTTAATTTTTCATTAGCGTATTTCAATAAATCATTTTCATGCTGATGAATTTCTTCTATTCCAATAGCAGATACAAATTTTAAGGCCTCTGCTAAAACAATTGCTCCTTCAATATTAGGTGTTCCTGCTTCAAATTTATGAGGTGCTTCGGCATATTCGGTTTTTTCGAAAGAAACGGTTTTGATTGTTCCTCCTCCAGTTTGGTAGGGCGAAAATTGATCCCACCATTTTTTCTTTGCATAGCAAATTCCAATTCCAGTTGGAGCATAAACTTTGTGTCCTGAGAAAACATAAAAATCAGCATCCAAATCTCGCACATCTACTTTTAAATGCGGAATAGATTGTGCTCCATCAATTAAAACAGGAATATTATTTTTATGTGCAATGGATATAATTTCTTTCACGGGATTGATGGTTCCCAATGTATTTGAAATATGTGTAATTGCAATTAATTTGGTCTTATCGCTCAATAAATTATTAAAATCATCAATAATCAATTCCCCAATATCATTTACAGGAATCACTTTCAGTTTTGCTTTTTTCTTTTCACATAATACTTGCCAAGGTAAAATATTGGAATGATGTTCCATTTCTGAAATGATAATTTCATCATTTTCTGAAATAAATTTTTCGGAACAATAAGCAATTAAGTTTATACTATCTGTTGTTCCTTTGGTAAAAACAACTTCTTCGGCTAATTCTGCGTTGATGAAATCGGCAATAAATTGTCTAGCCTTATCATATCGTGCAGTGGCCATTTGACTCAAACTATGCACGCCACGATGAATATTGGCATTGACATTAGCATAGTAATCAGAAATAGCATCAATCACCAATTTAGGTTTTTGAACGGTGGCCCCATTATCAAAGTAGATTAAAGGTTTTCCATTAACTGATAGGTTTAATATTGGAAATTGCTCTCGTATTTCTTCGATATTTAATTTTGATTCAATCACTTCAATTTTTCGTTTATTACTTTTAGAACTTTCTCCTTGAAAATTTCTGAATCGATTTCATTTACTGCTTCATCTAAAAATGCTTGAACCAACAGTTTTCGAGCAGATTCTTTTCCGATTCCTCTTGCTTGCAAATAAAACATGGCTTCTTCGTCTAATTGTCCTGTGGTAGATCCATGCGAACATTTTACATCATCAGCATAAATTTCCAATTCAGGTTTAGTGTTGATGGTGGCATCATCGCTCAATAAAATATTTTGATTGGATTGATAAGCGTTTATTTTCTGAGCATCTTGTCTAACAAAAACTTTACCATTGAAAACTCCAGTAGAATTTCCGTTCATGATGCCTTTGTATTTTTCATTGCTATAGCAATGCGGCTTTCGATGATCTACTAAAGTATGGTTATCTACATGTTGATTTTCATCGGTAAGATAAATACCATTTAAAATCGATTCGCAATTTTCACCATCAACAATAATATTCAAATCATTTCTGGTGAGATTTCCTCCCGTAGAAATAGTATGAATAGTAAATTTGCTGTTTTTATGTTGATAGCAATGAACCAAATTTACTTGCGAAGATTTTGTGCCTTCATTTTGAAAAATATTCAATTTCAAATGCGCATTTTCTTCCACTTCACATTGAATAACCATATTCGAAAAATTTATTTCTTCATCTGAAATAAAATATAGATCGATGGAAGATTCAGTTCCTTTTTTTGCTTGGATGCAATGACGAATGTTTGAAAATGAATTTCCATTGGCGAAGTGAATGATGGCTGTATTATTTAAATGCGAATCAATATTAACTCCATCTGTATAATAAGCTCCGTTTAAAGCTGTGAAAATGGATTTGGAATGACTAAAGTAGGGAAGAGAAACTAATATTGAATTTTGAATTTTGAATTTTGAATTTTCTGAACTCATTATCCCATTCTCAAATACAATTAAATTCTCATACGAAGAATATGCATCAAGGTCTTTCATTTTACCTTTTACATTTGTATATTTTTCATTTAATATCTTCGTCACTTTCGTATATTTCCAATCCTCATTTCGAGAAGTAGGAATGTCTAATTCTTCTAGCGCTTTTTTCGCTTCTTTTCTAAAATCATCATTTACCGTTACTGGATTTTTTTCCAATAATTGAATGATTTTTTCTTTAGCAGGGTTTTGTGTTATCACATTCATTTCACGGCTTCTTTAATCCAGTCATAACCTTTTTCTTCCAACTCTAACGCTAATTCTTTTCCGCCAGATTTTACAATTTTTCCATTGTATAAAACATGAACAAAATCGGGAATAATATAATCTAGTAATCGTTGGTAATGTGTAATCACAATCGTTGCATTATCTTTCGTACGTAATTTATTTACGCCATTCGCAACAATTCTTAATGCATCAATATCCAATCCTGAATCAGTTTCATCTAAAATAGAAAGTTTCGGTTCAAGCATCGCCATTTGAAAAATTTCATTTCTCTTTTTTTCTCCTCCTGAAAATCCTTCATTCACCGAACGACTGGCTAATTTCGAATCTAACTCCACCAATGCCGATTTATCTTTTACCATGGCTAAAAAATCTTTAGCCGAAATCGGTTCCCTATTTTTATAAGCACGAATTTCATTGATAGCTGTTTTCAAAAAATTGACATTACTCACTCCTGGAATTTCTACCGGATATTGAAAGGCCAGAAAAACACCTTCTCTTGCTCTATCTTCTGGAGATAATTCTAATAAATCTTTGCCATTAAAAGTAACCGTTCCATCTGTCACTTCATAATCTTCTCTTCCAGCTAATACACTCGAAAGCGTGGATTTTCCAGAACCGTTAGGTCCCATGATGGCATGAATTTCACCTGGTTTTATGGATAGATTAATTCCTTTTAGAATTTCTTTATCCTCAATTTTTGCGTGTAAATTTTTAATCTCTAACATAATTTATTTTTTATTTCACGCTAAGACGCAAAGTGCGCAAAGCGAAATTTTATTTGAATTTATCCCACTGATCCCTCAAGCGAAACCGCCAATAATTTCTGCGCCTCTACCGCAAACTCCATCGGCAACTGATTCAACACTTCTTTACAATATCCGTTTACAATTAAACCAATTGCTTTCTCCGTATCAATTCCTCTTTGGTTGCAATAGAAAATTTGGTCTTCTCCAATTTTTGATGTCGTAGCTTCATGTTCTACTTTTGCGGTTTGATCATTTACTTCTATATAGGGAAAAGTATGTGCACCGCATCTATCTCCCATTAATAAAGAATCGCATTGTGAAAAATTTCTTGCATTCGTTGCACCTTTATTTATTTTCACTAAACCACGATACGAATTATTACTATTACCAGCAGAAATTCCTTTAGAAATAATGGTGCTTTTCGTATTTCTACCAATATGAATCATTTTTGTTCCCGTATCCGCTTGTTGTTTGTTATTGGTAACGGCTACCGAATAAAATTCGCCTACTGAATTATTTCCTTTCAAAATACAAGAAGGATATTTCCAAGTAATCGCAGATCCTGTTTCCACTTGTGTCCAAGAAATTTTTGAATTATCACCTAAACAAATTCCTCTTTTTGTTACGAAATTATAAATACCACCAAGTCCTTCTTTATTTCCAGGATACCAATTTTGTACAGTAGAATATTTTATTTCTGCGTCTTTCATTGC
>JBIPLT010000306.1:0-3410 GCA_044368255.1 Flavobacteriales bacterium | reverse complement strand
ATACGCGTTTTGAAGACAAAACACTACTCAGCATGACCGTACAACCACTCTGGTCACCCTGAGTAGAATCGAGTCTTCGAGATTCGTATCGAAGGGTAATTACTCGACTTTTCTCTTCCATTTTTAATTCTTAATTTTTAATTATTAATTCTCGCATCACTCTTTCCATAAACGTAATATCAAACTCTCCGTCAACAAAAATATCAGCGCCAAAATTATACACCATTGCCAATATTCTTTTGTGCTATCTTTCTTTTCAATGCCTAGTTCTTCTTCGGGGCCTTTGTCTTCGAGGAGGAGGAAATTTTCCATTCCGTTTTCTAAGAGATAAGCATTCAAATTGTTGATGCAACTTAAATCTGATTCTTGTCTATCGAAATTAAAACCAGCACCGATGACGGCTTCTTCTCCAAAATTCAATTGGTAATTTCCTGCATCTTTGATTTGTCCCATCAAATAAATATCAATGCTTCCACCGTTATTTCTTGATTCGGGAATGAGTTTGGATTCTCCACCAATTTGCACAATCTCAAATGGTTTTTCGCCCGAATAACCTTTGTTGATAATCGAAATATTTTCTTCTTTACCAATGGTAAAAGCAATAGTTTTGGAAGTTTGACTCCATTCGGCCATTCGTAAAACAATTGGAACAAACACCGCATGACGAGTAAAATTTCCTGCTTTTTCTGAGAGAGGAACAGAAGAAACAAATATTTGTCCGATACCGCGGCTATAACGGGTAATCACCGGTTGTGCATTTTGCAAAGCGAGAATGGTACTCAAGCCCGGCATTAAATTTTGTGAACTAGAGTAGTGCGCTTTGATTCTGGGTAAATCAATGCTCGAAGGATCTTTGTCAAAAATATTCCGGAAGAATGGTTCTTGTCCTTTTATCGGTTGAAGTTTATAGGTATTTGTATCCAAAGAATTAAATCCATTGCAATTATTGCTATTGAGGAAATCATTATAGGTAATCACTTTTCCGTTTATATCCGGAAAGAAAGCTACTGTTCCTCCACCGTCAATGAATTTTTTAATTTCACGACTCATCCCCGACGAAATTTCTTTAGGTTCATTGAGAATAATAAAATTATAGCTATTCAGTTTCGAATAATCTACTCTGGAAGAAGGAACCGAATTTATTTTATAAAAGGCATCTCCGGCAAATAATTTGTTGATGGGATTTTTAGCGGTATCTAAATGATCGCCATAAATATTTAAAACATTTAACTGTTTAAGCGTAGAGTAGGAGTAGTAATAATGATCATCATAGGGAAAATCTACATCGCCAATAAAAACATCGGCATGAATAATTCCCGGCAAACTATTAGAATAAAACAAAGCAGTATCTACATACGAATTGGGTTCCACAGCAAAGCTGCCGATACTTTTTTCGCTTCCGTTTAGCATCAATCTCATCGGAGCATTTTCTACTTGTTTATCCGATAAATTTTTGATGCGAATATTTAATCTTTCAGAAGCATTTAATTGTCGCAAAGGAGAATCATACCAAACGGAATCGATATAGACATTGGCTTTTTGCGCTGCGTTGAGCGGAAGGAAAATAGTTCTGGGTAATTTTTTATTTTTTAGTTGATCTAAATCTGCTGTTGATTTTTGAAAATCGGAGAGAATGACAATTCTTTTTTCTAGTTCAGGTTCGTTGTTTTGGATGTCGGTGATTCGAGAAATGACCTCGCTCATTTTGCGAGAAGAAGTAGAAACTTTTACTTCTTGCACCATGTCTTTAAACTCATCCTTATTGACTAATCGTTGCTCGAGTCCGTCAAAATTATTGGTCACCAATTGAAATAAATCATTCTCTGAATATTCATCGGCCAGTTGTAAAGCTTTTTGTTTGGCTATCTGAAGCAATTGGCCATTTTTGCCTTTGGCTTCCATGCTATAGGAATTATCAATATAAACCGAGATGGCTTTTTTACCTTTCAGCTTTTCTCCTCCTGGTCCAGGAATAAAAGGACGAGCAAAGGCGAAAACCAGAAAAGCGAAAGCGAGAATTCGGCAGAGCAGAACTAATAAATGTTTGATTCGATTTCTATTCTGTGTTTGCTCTTTGATTTCTTTTAAAAAACGAATATCAGAGAAATAGATTTTTTTAAATCTTCGGAAATTAAATAAATGGATAATGATGGGAATCGAGATAACCGATAGGGCAAATAAAAACTCCGGGTAGGCAAACTTCATTAAAAATCAAAATTAAGTGTTTTCGAGTCAATACAAAATTAAACTTTGAATCTTCTGAAATTATAACGCATTAAAAATCGAAAAATTACCACTATTTAATCTTTTTAACCTTTTTTAAGGGGTTTTTCACGGATTTTTTAGTCGTTTTGAGCGATAAATTGACAATTTCTCCATTCTTCAAAATAGGCACAACAGGTGTTTGATTGGGCGTTAAACAATAAATAATATCTCGATTAAGGTTTAATTTCTTCAATCTTCTTCGATGGGAAGAGGATTTTAAAAATCCCATGTAATTACTTTTCGCAGAAATAAATAAATACTTAGCGGCAATCGAAGAATCTTCATGCGACTCATACTTTAGTGAGTCCAACATCATTTCAGCAATGGCACCCGCACATAATGTGTCTTCGAGATTGAATTTATCTTTCCAGCCACTGCAAAGCAACAATACATTTTTATTTTGTTTGATCAACCAATCGCTCAGCACATTCATATTTAGGAATGATCCCACCACGATAGTTTTAGCTTCTTTTTTAGCCACGTTGATGGTCTTTGTTCCATTGGTCGTGGTCATCACAATGGTTTTCCCTTTAAAAGCGGGGTCCATATAGGCGTAAGGCGAATTTCCAAATTTGAATCCTTCAACAATTTCACCTTCGCGTTCGGCAGCCACAATAAATCCTTTTTTCTTATAGGCAAACGCTTCTTCTAAACTAGCAATGGGAATAATGGATTTTACACCGTGATGCATGGCTGTGCAAATAGCCGAGGTGGCACGCAAAACATCAATCACCACGACAATTTCAAAATCTTCCTTATGCAAAGCATAAAGATTAGGCGAGAAACAAACTTCTACTCTTTTTTTAACGCGATGCATTTACTTAATTTTTATAAAATGGAATTTTTACCACTTCAGCCTTTAACGCTTTATCACGAACCTTGATGAAAATTTGTGAACCAGGTTTAGATAATTCAGTAGGAACATATCCTAAGCCTATGGCTTTTTTCAAGGAAGGCGACATCGTTCCTGATGTAACTACACCAATCACTTTATCATTTCCATCTACAATTTCATAATCATGACGAGGAATTCCTTTATCAATCATTTCGAAACCGATCAATTTACGCGAAACACCTGCTTCTTTTTGTTTGGCAAGATTTTCGGAGTTCACAAAATTCTTAGTGAATTTAGTTACCCAACCTAA
>JBIPLT010000304.1:0-3414 GCA_044368255.1 Flavobacteriales bacterium | reverse complement strand
ACCTGTTAAGTCCTTTTTCCTTTGGGAACCGTAACCGGTAACTACAACTTCTTGAAGTGCGCTTGATTCTTCTTGCATAACAATTTTTATAGTGGCATTTTTTGTGGCTAAAATTGTTTGGTTTAGATATCCTAAAAAAGAAAATTTCACAATAGTCTTATTAGGCACACTAATAGAAAAATTACCATCCAAATCAGTAATTGTACCCGATTTATCAGCACCTGAGACTGAAACACTCGGAATTGGCATTCCTTTATTGTCACGAACGGTTCCTGCTAAAATAACTTTGCTTGTTTGGGCATTAATTAAAATAGAGAATAATAGGAGGAAAAAACCCATTGCTTTTTTAATGACAAAAGGATTTTGAGGTAGAAATTTTGTTAAGTTCTTTTTCATTTTTGATAATTTAATTTTGGGTTAAAGTTCAGGCATAATCGTTTTTATAAATATTTATCTTTTTTATTTCAAACTTTTAAACGAATTACGTGTTCGTACACGAATAGGGACAAATTAAAAACATTTAAATCATAATTCCTATTTTTTTATAAAAATTATTATTTGTTTTTAAAAATTATTATAATACAATGTAAAGAGGTTAAATGCCAAAAAAATTAATGCTTATAATATTTAGTAATTGTACTTCTGAAATTTAATTTTAACACCAGGCAGATTCAACTACAAAGTGTCTATAAATAAGCATAGTGAATTTTCTTATAATAAAATTAAAAAATTTTGATTTTATCCATTAGCGATTTAGTAAATATACATTTTACTTTACACACATTTCATAGTAATCCAATTCTGTAAACTTAGAATGGGTTTGAGCTTTGAAACCAAGTGCTTATGAATTTTTTTGATTTAGCTGTATTGTTAACCTATTTTTTGGTTATCATTTTGTACATAAATTACACTATTGTTTTTAAATTTTGATTTTAATTTCATCATATCCTCGCTGATTTTTCTGTCCAAGATTTTGGCGTAGTGCTGCGTAGTTTTAAGGCTGGTATGCCCTAACATTTTACTGACGGTTACCGCTTGTGTTGTACTAAGTTTGCATCATTATAAAGAATGCCTAAAAGTATTTAGCAACACTGAATGTTTATTATTACATGAAATATCCTAGAAACAACTTGGTATTACTTTTGCGAAGTATAGGTTTGGTCTTGTTGGCCGTCAGCGGAACGATTCTTGCCGCTCCTGTTGTGTTGCCTGTTGCGCTTGTTAGCGCTGCGGGTTATGTTGCCGTGGCTGGTGGAGTTATTTCGGCAGTGAGTCAAATGACGGTAAATGATGAGATCCTTCGACAAGCTCAGGATGACAATAATAAACCTCGTGATGGAGACTAATATTTACCTCCGAACTGGAACGGCATCCGGAACCTTTTTGAGTGTACTGCCCAATATTCTTTCGGAAGATATTGCTAAAACCATTATCTTAGGGGTCGTGGGAGCCACCGTAAGTTTTATGGTTTCGCTCCTTTTAAAGTGGTTGACAAAATCTAAAAATAAATAGTCCGGTTTTCGTGTGGTAACCTTTACTGGATTAGCTAATAAGCCAAGTCGTGAGACCTGGCTTTTTTTTGTTTATTACAAGGGTTGTTGTATGATTAGTTGCTATGAAACTAAAGTAAAAAAAGAGACTGAGTTAAGGAAATTTGAAATTTTAATTTTATTGTAATTATTTCTATAATGTTAAATATAAATTACAAAAAAGACTATATTTGTAAAATATATTTTGTGTTATGACAAAAAAGAAAATGATAATATTGCCAAAAACTAGAAAAATTCTTGATGAAATAGGCGAGAATATTAAGCTCGCACGCTTGAGAAGAAAATTTAGTTCCGAACAAGTGGCTGAACGTGCAAATATTAGTAGGCCCACTTTGTCTGCAATTGAAAAAGGCAAACCAACAGTAAGTATTGGTTCCTATTTATTGGTTTTACAAGCCTTGGGATTAGAAAAAGACTTTCTTTTTCTTGCCAAGGATGATGAATTAGGAAGAAAATTGCAAGATGCTAGTATTAGTACAAATGAGAGAGCACCCAAACGAAAAGACAAGAATGGCTAAGCAAAATAATTCAAGAAATATAAGTGTATATGCACATTGGTCGGGAATGGAAGATCCTTTGCTTATGGGTGTCTTACATTCTGATCGATTAAAAGGTAAAGAGGTGTTTTCTTTCGAATATATTGATGAATGGTTGAAATATGGACCAGCTCAGTTGTTAGATCCTAGTTTGCAGTTGTATAGTGGATTGCATTATCTAAACGATGTTCAAGATAATTTTGGAATATTTCTAGATTCCTCACCAGATCGTTGGGGTCGAATTTTAATGCGTAGGAGAGAAGCTGCTTTTGCTAGAAATGAAAATAGAGAGGAAAAGAAATTATTTGAAACAGATTATTTACTCGGAGTTTATGACGGTCATAGAATGGGGGCGCTAAGGTTCAAATTGGAAGATGATGGCCCATTTTTAAATGACAATAAAAATATGGCTAGTCCGCCTTGGACTTCTCTCAGAGAATTAGAACAAATAAGTTTAAGGTTAGAGGATGATGATGTTATTGATGATCCGGAATATTTAAAATGGTTAAGTATGCTTATTGCTCCTGGAGCATCATTAGGTGGAGCAAGGCCTAAGGCTAGTATTGTAGATAATGATGGTAATCTATGGATAGCAAAGTTTCCTAGTCGAAATGATCAAGGAGATATTGGAGGATGGGAAATTGTAACCTATGAATTAGCTATTCTAGCGGGAATTAATATGGCAGAATCAAAAGCACAAAAGTTTTCTTCTGATTATTATACTTTTCTCACAAAGAGATTTGACCGAGGTAATAATGGGCAGCGAATACATTTTGCCTCTGCTATGACTATACTTGGATATATAGATGGTCAAGATCATGCGGATGGGGCTAGTTATCTAGAACTTGTTGATTTTATACAAAAGAATGGAGCCAATGTTGACCAAGACCTGGAGCAGCTTTGGAGAAGAATTGTGTTTAGTATTTGTGTTACAAATACAGATGATCATCTTAGAAACCATGGTTTTTTATTAACCAATGATGGGTGGGTATTATCTCCTGCATATGATATTAATCCAGTTGAAAATGGTTCTGGATTAAAACTGAACATTTCTGATGAGGATAATTCTTTAGATTTAAATCTTGCTATGGAAGTATCTGAGTTTTTTAGATTATCAGAAAAAAGAGCAACTGAAATAATTGATGAAGTATTGAATGCTGTTGCTAATTGGAGGGAAGTTGCAATAAAATATAAAATATCAAGAGTTGAGCAAGAATTGAAGGCATTGGCTTTTAAAATCAAAAAAAATAAATAGACCATTAGGAGATTTAACTCTATATCCTATAGAAATTTTCATATTCAAATTATATATTGTGGTTTTTCTTTCT
>JBIPLT010000302.1:0-3425 GCA_044368255.1 Flavobacteriales bacterium | reverse complement strand
TTTTATAAAAAAGAATAGGAAGAGAGAAAAAATATGGTTGACCACTGCAGCATGAATAGGAGAATTACTCTTATCTGCCGCTTTTACTGATTAAGGACTTAAAGAAAATAACTAGTATGAAATCTGCAAAACCAGAAAAAGACCATCCAGAAAAAACGGAGCCACTTAAAAAAGAAATTCCGTTTGAACCCAAATTACCGGAAATAGAACCAGGACCCAAAGAATTACCTATACCAGAACCAGAAAAACCTGAAAAGATTCTACCTGAAATTTTACCTGAAAAAGAACCTTAATATTTTAAATCATGAAAATCTATTCATACCCCGGAGCAGAAACGGAATAAAACCATCTATAGGTATAAAGTAATGGTATTACATTATTAAATATTGCCATCATAGCCAATTCTATGAACAGTCAAAACCGATTATATATTTTCCATCGTTGGCTCGACCATGCTAAGCCTGTAAATAAATTCGTTTTAATGTATAATTTTTTAATTTTTAATCCATATTCAAGCATAATGACGAACATCACCGCTCATCTTGTTCTGCATCACTCCCTAATTTTTATTATTTTATAATTTTGTTTTGAGTTGCTTGGGTATTGATTCAAACAAGAATTGTTTTCAATTTAGTATAACTTCAATATGCAATCATTCATTATTTACTAGTACTAATACAATTAATAAATTATTAAAATGACTCCAAAATTAAAAATACTTGTACCGGTTGATTTCTCCTCAAATTCAGCCTATGCGTTGAAATACGCTTGCGGATTCGCAGAAAAAAATCCAACTCAAATTACGATTTTATATGCGATTTCCGGTAATTGCTATCTTGATGTTTTACCTATCAACGAAAGAAGAAATCCCTTTGATGAGGAAAGAAAAAGAACCATTTTTTTGCTTAAAAAATGGTGTGAAAAAATCTTGAAAGAAAAAAAAATAGAGCTAAAATACTGCTGTATTTATGGCGACATGGAGGAAATAATCCCTTCGCAAATAAAAAAAATCAAACCTCAAATGACCATCATTGGAAATACAGGGACAGGAAAAACAATTGGAATTTTTGGAATTAATACTATTTCTGTTTTAGAAAAAACGGAATTTCCAAGGTTTGCTGTTCCCGAATCAACTAAATGGCCAATTCCTCGCAAAGTTGCTGTTGCCTCCCATTATAACTAATCGAAATGGTGAGTATGAAAACAACTAGTG
This sequence comes from Flavobacteriales bacterium, assembly GCA_044368255.1. Lineage (GTDB taxonomy): Bacteria > Bacteroidota > Bacteroidia > Flavobacteriales_D > UBA2798 > CAMBFX01. The sequence goes on along the minus strand of JBIPLT010000302.1, from coordinate 2,212 downwards.
TTTCTGTTTTCACCCTTGAAAAATTAGCTCAATCTTTTATACATTATCAAAAAAATTTGATGAACAGGTATAAGAAAAACAGCTCACGAGAAAATTTCAGGAGACGTAATTTAGGATAAAAATATTAAAAACAGAATTAAAAAAATACATTAAGAAAAACAATACCGATATTCTCATCATTCCTAAAATCAAGAAAAACTTGATGGAAGAATTGATTCAGAAAAACAGTTCTGACCACCTTCTGCTTTTTAGTAAGATTCTCTTATTTCTATTTTTTTCTCTCAGAGCTGATAAAATCGTTTAACCTATTTTATTTTAATAAACAAATGCACATTTTAGTTACTACAGACTATTCTCCGATATCCATTAATGCATTTAGATATGCTTTACATTTCGGAAGGATGTACCAATGCCGAATCACATTGGTACATATTTACAAAATTCAAGAAATCAATATCAGTCTAGAAACAGGCTCAAATAAAGTTAGAGAATATTTTGAAGCCGATCAAACTAAAAAACTGAATGATTTTCGTTTTCAAATTCTGAAATCGATTCAAATGAATCCCGAAAAAACAAATACGGCATCATTAGCAGTAGAAGGAAATGTATCACGGGATCTATTAAATGTTTCCAATTATTTAAATGCAGATTTTATCTTTATCGGTACGCACGGAGTTTCTGGACTACAAAATTTTGTTGTGGAAGATCATGCCTGGAAAATAATTCAAAAAGCAAACATTCCTGTATTCGTTATTCCCAGAAATGCTGAATTCACAGGAATTAGAAAAATTATTTTACCAACAACATTCATCGAAGAAGAATTACCAGTTATAGATTATACTGTTCAACTCGCGCAAAGTTTAAAAAGTTCGATTTCTTTATTTCACATTAGTAAAAATGATATACCCAGTGAAACTGAAAAAAAAGAAGGTGAACTATTTATTCAAAAATACAACCGCCAAAATATCACTAAAAAAATCGAGCTATCCATATTGAAAAAAGACAATTTTTTAGATTCAATAAAAAAATTCAGTAGTATTGAAAAAGCAGAATGTATTGTGCTTTCCAATAATCAATCTTTCCGTTTGGCCAATATTTATCCTTCGCTATTCCGAAACACAAAAAAATTGAGTGATCAAACCAAAATTCCACTTTTAATAATTCCAACTTCATACGGTTTAAAAAATAAAAAAAATCAGTTGTTAGAAATGGAAAAAATTTCTGATTGATTCATTTCTACAGAATATTTTTCATATTAATTAAAATATGCTTTTCATTTTTTTTGTAGTGATTTAAATCACTGATTCGGATAAAAATAAGCATTTACCAAAACATCATCACCAAATATATTTGTGTAACGGTAGAAATATGAAAACTTCAATTTCATTTCTACCGAAACCAAATTAATTACTTAAAAAAAATAATTATGAGAAAAATTACCCTCGCGGTCTCGGCACTCATGTTCGGTTTACTTAACACGAATGCTCAGACTTCATGCGTAGACCAAAATGGCTACGTAAATTCAAAAAACACCGGCCCAACGGGCTTCTATACTCTCGAAGAGGGAATGGAAGAAAAAGCCTCACAAACTTATCAGTATTCCGGTCCTGGTAAAATCACTAGTGTGAGAGTGCATGGAAGTTATCCTGGTTTATCATCAGGCGTACCTTTACGTGTAGGTATTTATGAAGTGGATGCGAATGGCCGTCCCACCGATTTATTGTATTCCACTAACAATACATGGTGGTGGTTTGATAATTTCACTGGTTATATTAACGTGAATATTGGAGGCGGTGGTGTTTTCATTGATTCTGATTTTGCGATTACCGTGGAGGTCAGAAACGCGTTTCCTTGGGGAGATGAATTTCAATTGAAATATACCGGAGATGGCGAAGGTGATGGAGAAGATCTTGCATCACTTGCCGGAACTTCAACAGGATTCAACTGGTCAAGTGCAATGACTTCATTCAGTAAAGACGGTGATTTTTATCTTGAGCCAAAAATGACTCATTTTATCAATCCTGAATTTGATGCTGATAAAATTTGCGTGCAAACAGGAGAAGTAATTACCTTCTCCAATGAATCAATGATGTCTGCCGACAGAATGTTTAATTTGATTTCTGAGGTAGGTTATTCAGGAAGTAATTTCCTATACAGTTGGAATTTTGGTGATGGCTCACCGGTTTCACATTCGATGAATCCTATACATTCT
>JBIPLT010000301.1:0-3428 GCA_044368255.1 Flavobacteriales bacterium | reverse complement strand
AATAGCATTTGTAACATCTGCCAACCCATAAGATTGTATCCAAACAATTTTTCCATCTTTCACAATTACTGCAGACACACCGGGAAAACGCTCAACATTCATTTCGTTTAAGATGTAAGCATCTATGGCTGGATTTGGATTTGGATTGGTCTGACTGAGAGCCGTACCCGAGGTGACCAGTGTCAAAATACAGACCCAAATAATTTGCATTATTTGTTTTTTCATGTCATTTTTTCTGTTTAGTCGTTAGATGTTCAATATTTTGTTTGGCTTAATCGTGTCTGCTTTTTTTAGCATGACCGCTAACTTACTTATACCCTTACTTTTTTGACGCCAATACCTCCATTTTGGATCGCTTGGCGTACCTTTGAGTAAGCATCCAAATCTAATAAAATTATCCTCAATTCCTTCATTTTTTCGAATTATTCGTTCGGTTAACAAGTTTATCAAAATCAGATTCCATTATTTTATCTTGTATCGAATTGAACTTATCAAATTCCTTTTCGGCCAATTGAAGGGCAATTTCATGGCTAACCGAACCTTTATGATCCAAAATAGCCTCTTCATTGAATTCTAAAAAGGCATCTAATTTTTGTTTCCAATCTTTCATCGTCATAATAATACCTTTTTTTGCTTGGCTTTCGGCATAATCGAGATACATGTTCACCATCCTATTCAATCCGTCAATTTCCGCTTTATCTAAGTAGTTTTTAGCAACACCGATATCTGTTTTACGAATTCTACCATCTGGAGAGTTTTTCCAATTTGTAAGTCCCATATTCGGTTTTTTACTATCCACTCTTGATGAAATTATTTCTGCAGCTGTTTTACCCGTAATTGCCCAATGTAATTTATTTTGCACCGTAGCAAAAAACTCATTTGTTAATTCTGAATTAAACACATAATCTGAACTGCATTGAGAATAAATATCCGTGATTTTTTGATAAAAACGCCTTTCGCTACTGCGGATATCTCTGATGCGAGCCAATTGTTCATCGAAGTAATCCTTGCCAAAAATGTTTTGGGGATTTTTTAATCTATCATCATCCATCGTAAAACCTTTGATGATATATTCTTTTAATCTTTCGGTTGCCCAAATTCTAAATGCTGTAGCTTGCGCACTATTTACTCGATAACCAACCGAAATAATTGCGTCTAGATTGTAAAATTGAGTATTATATGTTTTTCCATCTTTGGCAGTATGTGCAATTTTTGCACATACTGAATTTTCTGATAATTCATTGGACTCGAATATGTTTTTAATGTGTTTACTAATAACGGTCCGATCAATTCCGAATAAATCAGCTATTTTTTGTTGTGTCAACCAAATGGTTTCATCCTTCAAATACATTTCAACTTTTACTTTGCCGCTGGGTGTAGTATAAAGTAAAATCTCATTAAATCCCTTGGAATTAGTAATAGATTTTGTGCTCCTATTCATGTTTAAAATACTTTTATCAAATATAACTTTTTATTGTTGTTTTTTAATTTTTAAATGACGATTTGTTGGTTATAAATCATCAAATGGACTTTTAATATTTTGAAGCGATTTTGTACTTACGTGTGTATAAATTTCGGTGGTTTTAGAGCTTGAGTGACCCAATAATTCCTGAATAAATCTTAAATCTGTTCCTGATTCTAAAAGATGCGTTGCATAACTATGCCTTAGCCAATGTAAACTAACTGGTTTATTAATTCTAGCCTTTAGAAGTGATTGCTTTAATACTTTTGCCAAACTTTCGGCACAATACATTCCTCCAGTTTGCCCTTCAAATAACCATTGCTTCGGTTTAAAGGCTAAATAATATTCTCGCAGCATTTCTATTATCTTTTCAGATAATGGAACAATTCTATCCTTTCTTCCTTTGGATTGTTTGATGATTAACAATTTTCTTTTCGAATCAACTTGTGTTAATTGTAAATTCAATAATTCACTTCTACGCAAACCACAAGAGTAAATTAAACTCAACATGCTTTTATGCTTCAGATTTCCATTAACTGTAAGAATTGCTTTCACTTCTTCTTTACTTAAAACATTGGGCAATAATTTTGGTGTTTTTGGTCGATGAATCAGTTCAACTTCCATTTTTCTATTTTGAATCGTTTGAAAAAACAACTTTATCGAATTCACTATTTGATTTTGGTACGAAGCCGAAAGCCCATGCTTCAAAATATAGTCATTATTAAAATTAATCAAATCATCATTGGTAATTTGCTCTAATTTCTTTTCCGAATAAAATCTCAAAAAAATAATCAATGCTTCAGTATAGGTGTTTAATGTACTTTCACTGTATCTCCGTGAACGCATCCAAGATTTGAATTTTTCTGTTTTCTCAGCTTTTTCTATTGGTAATTTTGGTAAATTTATTCCTCCCCCTTGCCGCTGATGATATTTGGATGAATTTTTATTTGAATCATCCAACCCTTCGGGTTTCCAAAGGGGGATAGTCTTCGAATCAGACTTTGTTTCAATTGAATTTAATTCGTTATTTAACTTTGATGTATCAATCCATGCTTTCCCTTTCATAACCAAAAATAATTCATCTAATTTCTCTTTTGAATCGGGTAGGAGCCATGCTTTTTGAGAATAACTCCAATGAGATTCTTGGATTTTTTTTATTTCATGGATGAGGTTTTGATTGTATGGAAATTGTAAAGCAATTTTAATTTCCTTATCATGAACTACCCTTTGGGCAATAATATTCTCGCTTCTTGAAGAAGTGTTTTGTTGTAGCATTTTTGACAGTTGTTGTAGTTAATTCAAACAAAATTAGAATGAATTATTTTTACCGTCAAAAAAAACTAAATTTTGTAGTCAAAAAAAAGAAGGCAGATTATATTGATTACTAAACGCGGTAGTAATCGCCTTTCCAATTCTTAATGGCTTTTTTAATTTCTATAGACGATAAATTCTCTTGGATGGCACGCTCCACCAATTCAACGAATTCTTCATCACTCGCAAAACGCAAAGCAATGATTTGTGACATTTTTAAATTTTGATCTAATCTTTTTCCAGTTAGAATAAAATACCTAAGATTTTCTTCAGCACGAATCGCCCTATCCTGAGCCTTAAGAGCAAAAGAACGCGCATGAAGTCCAATACTAAGGATGGTGACGGTTAGTAAAATTAAAATCGCATTGAACAAGGAAGCATTTTTGTTTTCGGTAAAGCAATAAATGGATGTCAAAGTAATCAATGCTATAAGTAAAAGAGAGGTGAAGTAATGATACGAGGGAACCAATTGAGCATGGTTAGAATAATTTTGAGTTTTCATGTAGGCTTTGATTTAATAATTAAAATTCAGTTTTTGGTGTTGAGATCCCGAATCGTTCGATCCTCACTTTCGGGATAATGGAATCTAATTTCTTACTTCGCCTTTCGGCTACTAAGAGCCAAGATTCCATAAAAATAGGGTAAGCTACTTGCA
>JBIPLT010000300.1:0-3442 GCA_044368255.1 Flavobacteriales bacterium | reverse complement strand
GAATCTTTCGAATAATCTTGATAAATGATGTTTCTCAATTCCAATTCCATTGTCAGAAACTTCAACCATGATAAAATTTCCATTATCGCGAAGTTGAATTTTAGTTTCACCACCTTCTTTTCCGTATTTAATGGAGTTTACCACAAGGTTGGCTAATACTTGACGCAATCGGAAACGATCTCCTGAAACAAGGAATGAAATAGTATCCATCTCGCGAACGATCAAAGAAATATTTCTAGTTTTGGCACGCATATCCATTGTATCGCAAACATCTTTTGCCAGAGCGAGAATATCAAATGATTCAATATCTAGAACCAACTCTCCCGTTTCAAATTGCGTAATGGTTTGCAAATCTTCTACGATAGTAATCATTCTCTCTACACTCTTGTCTGCTCTTTCTAAGAATTTACGGTTTACGTTGGCATCTTCCAATCCACCATCTAATAACGTTTGAATATATCCTTGGATATTAAATATAGGGGTTTTCAATTCATGAGAAACATTTCCAATATATTCCTTGCGGTAGGTTTCCAATTTTTTGAGGTGTTCAATTTCTTTTTTTCTCTCTTCAATAATGACTTCGATTTGTTTTTCTATAGTTTCGAGAGTATCACTTTTCTCCAATGAAGAACGGTTCATTTTTTCGGGAAGTTGATTGGATAATTTTGCTAAAATAGATTGATATTTATTATAAAAAAGCACTTTCATTACTACAAAAGAAATGGCCATTATAACCAGCGAAAAAAACAAAAAGAAGAAGAATTCATAATCAGAAAATATGGTAAGATGAATCATAAAATACAATCCCGTGGATACCAAGACTGCAATAAGAAAGGAGATAAATAAAAAACGAAGATCAATTTTCATACTCTACAAAAATAGAAAAACCGAGCATTTAACTCGGTTTTTACTAGAATATTAATTACAATTTATTTTATGGCCATCAAGAAATAGTAAAATAATCCTGCTAACACAGCTGACACTGGAATGGTTAGAATCCATGCCCAAAGAATATTGATGGTAACTCCCCAACGAACTGCACTGAGTCGTTTAGTCATTCCTACACCTATAATCGCACCAGAAATGGTATGTGTTGTACTCACAGGAACACCTAATCCTTGCGAAACACCAAAGAGAGTAACGGCTCCTGCTGTTTCTGCTGCCACTCCTTCGAGAGGCGTGACTTTGGTAATTTTATTCCCCATTGTTTTCACAATCTTCCATCCTCCCATCATGGTACCAAGAGCGATTGCTGAATAACATAAAAGTGGAATCCAATTTGGAATAGTTTTGATTTTCTCTTTTAGTTTATGCCCCGTTTCTTCTTGATACACTTTTTTGTATTCGGAGTAAGTGGCACCTTCTGGTAATTTTACTTTTTCTTTTGTCTTATCATCTTCATAAGCATAAGTCATTTTTGCCCATGAAGAATCTTTAAAGTCAGGATTAGCAGTAGTAAATACAATAATTGCAGCTGCAATGATACCCATTACTTTTTGTGAATCACTACCACCATGTCCAATACTAAATAAGGCGGAAGAAACGAGTTGTAATCGTTTAAACCATTTGGTGGCTTTGGCGGGATGTGACCGTTTGGCAATATTGAGAATTATAATCGTTATGATATAAGCAATCAATAAACCAATAATAGGTGCAAGGAAAATAAATAAGAATGTTTTGATGATACTTTCATTGTTAACCACATCAATTGTACCAGCATGTGCAATTGCAGCACCAGCAAAACCACCAATTAATGTATGTGAACTACTTGAAGGAATACCATACCACCAAGTGAGCAAATTCCAAAAAATAGCTGCAAGGATTCCTGCAAAAACTACTTCGAGATTAATTGCTTCACTATGTACCGTTTTAGCAACTGTATCGGCTACTTTTAAATCGAAAATCCAAAAGGCAACGAAATTAAAAAAGGCTGCCCAAATTACAGCTTGCGTTGGAGTGAGAACTTTTGTTGACACTACCGTTGCTATTGAATTAGCAGCATCATGAAACCCATTAATAAGGTCAAAAATGATGGCTAAAACAATTACTACTATAAGTAAGGTGAACATAGATCCCATTATGAATATTTAACTAAAATGGTTTTGATAACGTTTGCAGCATCTTCACATTTATCGGTAGCTGTTTCTAATCCTGATAAAATTTCTTTGTATTTCACTAAGCGAATAGGATCTTTTTCAAATTCAAAAAGTCTACCGATAGCATTATCAAAAATATCATCTGCATGGTTTTCTATGCTATTAATTAAAACACATGCTTCATTGATTACAGAACTGTTTTTGATATTCTTCAAACCTTTTACCGCTTTCTCTAATTCAATCACGCCTTTTAAAATTAACTCTGCTAATTTTATTATTTCATCGGTGATTACATCTACTTTGTAAAGTTCAACGCGCTTTGCAGATCCATGAATATAATCCAAAATATCATCCATTGCAGAAGTGAGTGAATGAATATCCTCGCGATCAAAAGGAGTAATGAAAGTTTTACTTAGTTCATTAAAAATATCATGTGTGATATGATCACCTTGATGCTCGATATCCTCGATTTTTTTGATGAATACTTTTCTCTTTTCGGGAGTGTCAGCGTTCGTCATTTCAATTAATGTTTCACAACCTACTTTTAGGTTGGATACTGCCTTGTCAAAGAGAACAAAAAACTTGTTTTCTTTTGGCATAAAAATTTGTAAGAAACTTGCCATTGCCATAATTATTTGACTTTAAAATTAGATGTAGGATGAATCGCTGATGTTAATTTAATGTGAAGTTTAGAAATTTAATTGAGCTTGCAAACGCAAAACGTTGCCTTGTTGATAATTATCTTGTTTTATATAATCTTCAAATCTTCGATTGGAAATAGTATACATCGCCACTAGTTCAAAATTTTTCCAAGGCTGCCATTCTACTCCAATTTCATATTCGTTTACTTTATAGCTTCTTGCATCTAATTCATGTTTTTTTCCACCATCATAATATTGCATTCTAAAAAATGGAATTAAAGTTTGAGTTTTGATTTTTGCGAGGTAAGAAAAAGTAACATATCCACCTGTTAAATCTTGAACTTCGATAGAATCAGTTTCATTATTGAATTCAGGACCCTTTCCGATATTATATTCTGCTTGAATTCCGAATGGCTTTGGATACAAAATTAAAGAAGCTGCCATTCGCTGATCTAAATAATTTTTAGTTGAATTAATTCCGACTCCAGAACTAAAATTGGTAATTTTATATTGTCCAGTATAAAATTGAAATCCTGGTTCGATAATTTGTTTTCCAATGGAGAATGGATAAGTTATTCTACCCACAATATGTGGCATGGTATCAGAATTTGATTCGGTTTGATTAGCCGTTTGTCCATTGTAAACACCAAGTCCCAAAACACCATAATCACCAGAACCTTTTAACCCATCGTTTACCAATGAAGA
>JBIPLT010000299.1:0-3454 GCA_044368255.1 Flavobacteriales bacterium | reverse complement strand
TGAAACAGTACTTAGCGAAACAGTAGGATTTTGAGAAAGGAGAATTTCATTTATTGTATCATTTTGCGTTTGAACATCGCCACCGCTTAAACTAAAATAGGCTTTCATGAAATATTGACCCGGTGTTGTAAAACTGAAAGGAGTCGTAAATGGAATATCCAATGAATCACCGGGCGCCAAAGTGCCTGATGAAATATTTTGAGAAGAAGTTTGTTGAAATGCTCCCTCAGTTTCGAATGTAAGATCGAGAGATGTTTGCGTGAAATCAATCGGTGCATAACCGGCATTTAAAATTCGAATCTGAGGAAAAACTTCATTGGGGAAGCAATTAGACGGAGTAGGATTTAAAATTTTAGACACCAACAAGTCTTTATCATTGGAGTTAAAAAGCATAATATTATCCAGATGTAAATCATAGTTCCCATCGACTGATATACCATTATAGGCACGTAATCCCAGAATAACATCCTGCCCTAAAAAAGATGGAAGAGGGAGAACTACACTTTGAAGATTTTCATTCCAACCGTTTGAAATATCATACGACTGAAATACGGAATAAGTAATTCCACAATCCGTTGATATCATCACATCCAATTTATCATCTGCGCCCATTGTACCAGCAGAAAAAGTAGAAGGAGAACATACCGCCACATCAAACTTCAATAAAGTATTGAATGCGACTTGAATTTTCTTTCCTAAAATCCAATTGTAAGTACCCGACCCGTTTTGGTTCAATTTTGCGGTTACGTTGGATGGATTTCCTAATCCGGAAGAAGAAACCCAAGAAGAATTTACTACTGCAGGAGAAACACCATTTGCCTCAAGCCAATCAGGAAAAAGTGTAGTAAGATTAGTTCCATTATAAGCATTGAAATCAACAGAAGACGGAAGTGTGAGCGGAATATCATTGGTAATTACCACGGGAGCCGAGAGTGAATCATTGGCGTGATTTTGATCTTGCGGAAAAGATAATTTACACTTGAAATTATAATTTCCATAAGTGGTCATATCAACTGTACCTGCATCATAGATCAAGGTTTGCAGAGACCCGAGTGGACCACCTACCAAAGCATTGTCATTGATTTGGGTTAACAATTGCGTTGTTGTAGCTCCAGAAATATCGATCTGAATAAAAACCGGAAACGTAGAAAAATCATGTGCCTGCCCCGCTAAATTTTTTATCCGCACTTTTACATTCTCACTTGAAGTAAAGCAACCCGCATTATTTACCGGTTCAAGCATAACTTGCATTTCTAAATCAAAGTTCACTAATGAAAACTCATCAGCACCAATATCAGGAGTGGTTGAACGTAGTGTAAAATCAATATCGTCGGTAATCCAAGTAATACCCGTCATTGAACCTACGTTGTCGAGGACGGCAGAAAAAACATGTAAATTGGTTGAGCTCACAAACTGCGGAATAACGGACAGCGAATTGGCATCTTGAGAAGTGGCCCCTTGCCAATTAGCTAATGTGGCACGATTAACAGTTGCAGAATTACCAATAAAACCATTAGAGGCGTTCGGACAATAAAAATCATTGCGATTAGAAAGAGATCCAACACCTGCAATTGAATTAGATGGAACGTTTATGCAATAATGCAACGGATTACCCGCCTGATTGGGAGTGATATTTGACAGAATATTATTTCTGATTTTTACAGAAGGACCTGCCTGAACGACCTCTAAACAGGAGTTAGAAACATTAGGCGAATTGGCACCATCAATTTGAACAGAGTTAAAATCTACATTAAACACGGTAGCGTTTGTAACCACACCGGTTGGCTGTATACTAATTCCCTTCACGTAAATTGTACTTAAAGTTGTAGTAGAATAAGCATGCGAAATATCGTACACAAAATTGTTATAAATATTGGCCGTACCCCCTTCACCCAAAATCGCTCTGATACCACATGCTGCAGTCGTTGAAGCAGCGCCTGTATTGCGAACACCTGAAACAATATTATGCGAAACGGTGTTTGTACCTAATCCATTTTGAAGGCAGATTCCATCCACCGCAGCAGCAACCGTAACCCCATTTACACGATTACCTTTAATGGTAATATTTGAAGGATTAAGCGCATGAATACCGAAACAAGATGTGGCAAGAGTTGAATTGCCAATTGTATTTAATGAACTTCCAAGCGTACAATTTTGAATGGTGTTTCCACTATTTCTTATTGTTGAATTAGAGTTATCGCGAATACCAACATAGGCTCTATTAATAGAGATATTATCTAAATTATTTAAGCTATTGGCCCCTGCTGCTGATGAGGGCACAGTAGATGCGTGAATATAAACGCCAATATTGGATGTAAAATTATTACTCAACGTTACGGTACAATTTTTAATGGTGCAATTTGTCGCTCCATTGGCAGCAGAAGCATTCACCAGATAATACCCAAATTCTATATTTGCTTGGGCAGTAGCTGGAGCTATATCAGAAAGGATATCAATTCCATTAAAAAAGATAAAATCTCCACCCGTAATTTTTATGGCTGCATCGGTTGTAGTGGTACCTGGTATAGGTATAAAAACAGGATTATTTCCAACACCTGATTTGACAAACAAAATAGAGTCAACTGCATTTCCAGTTGCGGTAATGTTGATTAATGGTTCATTGAAAACAGTCCCAGCAGGAACCTGAAATTTCACCTTACCTGAAATACCATAAGTATTCAAATAACTAACAGCCTCTGAAAATGTATTGAAATTAGAACCGGATGCCGGAATTGAAGGTGATGTAGGCAAAGACGTATTGATAGTATAATTACCATTTAGAGAACCACCTGTTGATGAAGTTAAAGCGATATTATCAACACTTACAGGAATAGACGGCGTACCTGTTGGATCATTCTGCCAGGTAAAAATCAACCTGAAAGTAGTTCCTGCAAGCGACGGACTTAAATATACATTTACAGTAGTATAATTACCCACATTTGCAGGATCAGTATAAATAAGCGTAGCCCCTGCTAAGACTGTAGAACTAGAAGCCGGATCGTTTACCAAAGGGGTTACAGAGGTAGGGGCTGTATAAACTAAGAGTCGGTCGAAAAAAGGTTCGCCAACAGATTTTAATTTAAAAGTAAGATTGATAAAAGTTTCCGATGCTGGTATAGTAATATCACGGTAAAAGTGAGAGGTTTGACTCGCATTATTAGTATAATTATAGCTACTTCCGTTATTACTGATATAAGCAGAATTACTTCCAGCAAAAGGTACCGCCCCTGTTCCCACTATCCATTGGTTTGTGGTGGAGTTTACAACTGTCCATCCGTTACCTGCAAGACCACCTGCATTTTCTAAACCACCTTCGGGTGAAGGAATATGACTTGTTTGAGAAAATAAAGAAGTAGCCAAAACAAAACAAAACGTTAATAAAATAAAACCCTTCATAAATTAAGTTTATTTAATTATTAGCATTTGTGTGATAGAACGCCCTTCTAAATCGGAA
>JBIPLT010000298.1:0-3457 GCA_044368255.1 Flavobacteriales bacterium | reverse complement strand
ATCATCGGTATCCTTGCATTGATTGCATTGCCCAATCAAACTTCTGTTATCTCAAAAGCAAAAGCCCAAGAAGCCAAACTGCAATTAGAGCATGTTTACTCTTTGCAGAAACAACATTTTTATATGAATTCGAAATATTCAGCTAGTCTTGAAGAAATAGATTTTGAACAAGTAAAACTTTCTACCGAGGGAGGAAATGCCAATTATAAAATCGAAATCGTAGAAGCAGGACCAGCAGGATTCAAAGCTCGTGCAACGGCTATTGTTGATTTTGATCAAGATGGAAGTATGAATGTTTGGGAAGTAGATCAAGAAAAAAATCTAAAAGAAGTAACCAAAGACTGATGTTGAATTTAACCTACATAACCACTTTCGTTTTGCTTCTGCTCATCACCGTGCAGGATTTTCGTTTTCGAGCAATTAGTTGGATATGTATTCCATTACTGTTTATATCGGTATTAGCAAAAGCATTATTTGTTTCGGATAGTCTGGTGGTTCTTGATTACATCATGCAGAATATTTTATTTATCATATTACAGATGGGTGTACTCATTTTGTATTTCTCCATTCGGAAAAAGAAATTCGAATCGGTGATCAATTCCTACATTGGCTGGGGAGATATTCTTTTCTTTGTAGCAATCGCTCCTGCCTTGTGTTTCGGTAATTTTTTACTCTTCATCGTTTTTTCAATACTTTTTATTCTGATTTCTTATTCGATACTTTCTATTTTTAAAATCAATACGAATAAACAGATTCCACTTGCAGGCATTCAATCCGTTTTTCTTTTATTTTGGTTCACTGGAGAATGGATTTTCGATCCTTCCTTAAGTTATACTTATTTACCACTGTACTTTGTTAGCTGAAGAAACCATAGAAATTCCCGTTGCTTTAATTGGCGTTCTCAATGCAGAACAAGCTTGGCATTATCGCATTTTAGTTAAAGAAGAAAACACGAACACCTTGTCCTTATGGATAGACGAAGAAAAATTTTCGGATGGGATTTCGGATGAACTAGAAATGTTGTTGGGAAAAAGTATTCACCTCACCCCATTATCATCTGAACAAATCACCCGCCAATTAAATAAGTTTTATAAAAAAGTAAATCACCTGAACACCAATCGTTCTGCAATTTCCATGACGGATGATTTTTTAGGGAAACTCATTATTGAAGCCCGTCAACTTTCTTCGAGTGATATTCATATCGAAGTTTATGAAGACAAAGCAAGAATTAGAATTCGAATTGACGGAATGTTGGTAGAACGTTATACCATTTCATTGCCTGACTATCCAGCTCTCATCAATAAGATAAAAATAAAGGCGCGACTGGATATTTCTGAAAAGAGATTACCACAGGATGGAAGAATTCAATTCAATGAAAACGGTTACCGAATAGATATTCGTGTTTCGATACTTCCAACATTGCATGGAGAAAAAATTGTTTTACGATTACTTGGTAACGATGCTTCCAATATTTTCATCGAGAAACTGGGATTTGATCCGAAACAATTAAAAGATTATCTCGAAGGAATCAAAAAACCACATGGTATCGTTTTGATTTCTGGCCCTACAGGTTCTGGAAAGACCACCACGCTTTATGCTACCTTAAAAATATTGAACGAAGAAAAAAGGAATATCCTCACCGTTGAAGATCCGATTGAATATACTTTGGAAGGAATCAACCAGGTGCAGCTCAAAGAAAGTATAGGTTTAACTTTTGCAGCCGCTTTAAGAACGTTTTTACGGCAAGACCCTGATATCATTATGCTGGGTGAGATTCGTGATGCAGAAACGGCCCAAATGGCCATCAGAGCTGCTTTAACTGGTCATTTGGTATTATCCACCATCCATACCAATTCAGCATGGGGAACGATTGCCAGATTGACGGATATGGGAATTCCTCCTTTTTTGATTTCAAATACAATAAACGTTTCAGCGGCTCAACGATTGATTCGTTTATTATGTTCGCACTGTAAGCAAAAAGAAACTTTTGATAAAGTAAATTATCCTGGAGGATTCAAACCTTCTGTAGAAATCGAACATCATTATACCGCTGGTGGCTGTGATGATTGTTATCATACAGGCTATAAAGGAAGAAAAGCAGTTTATGAAATCATACCGATTGATTTTGATATTGCAGAAAGCATTCGTCAAAAAGAATCATCGATTGATGAAAAATTAAAAACAAGAAGTATTAAGTTATTATCCGATTCGGCATTCAAACTTTTTGCGGAGGGACTCACCACCATCGATGAAGTTTATCCCTTGCTGATGAATCAAGCATAAACTAACATGAAAAAAATAATCATTATAGCAGTTCTACTGACGGGATTCTTATCCCCTTTACTTTCGCAGGATAGATTTGTAAAACTACAAACCAAACTGGAAGAAATGGAAGACCTCAATTCTGGCCTTGGTGAAAACGTTCAGATGAGTGTGAGCGGAGTTTCCTTACAGGAATTCCTAGGTAGTTTAGCAGAAACCCATCAGTTGAATTTAAGTGCAAGCATTGACATCACAGATAAGGTCTCTAATAATTTTTCCAATGCAAAAGTGATTGATGTATTGATTTTTCTCTGTCGTGAATATAAACTCGATATGGAATTTACGGGTTCTATCATTTCCCTAAAAAAATATCTTGAACCGATAGTCGAAGTAAAAAAACAAGATCCAAAAAAACCAAAAGTCAATTACAATAATCAAACGGATTTTCTTTCACTCGATCTGAAAAGAGATTCTATTGATGTAGTGGCTCAGGAAATCACCAGCCAATCTTTTAAAAATGTGATTATTTCTCCTTCTGCTAAAGGAACACAAGTAAGCGTATTTATTCAAAACAGACCTTTTACCAATGCGCTTGAAATGATGTGTCTGGCCAATGGATTAAAATTATCCAATAACGGAGATAATTTTTACGTGATTGAAAAAGGAGAAGCGGTGGTAGAAAATAATTCCGTAACGACAGGAAACAAGAATAATAAAAATGGTTCGTCACAAACAGGAATAGCTACCAATACATTTGATTTAACGGTCAACGATAAAGGGTTCATCAGCCTTCGTGCAGAAAATGTTCCAATTAAGGATATCATCTCAGCTGTTTCCAAAGAATTACTGGTGAATTATTATTTATACACTGAACCGAAAGGAAATGCAACCTTATTTGTTGAAAATGCTACTTACGATGATTTGCTGACTTATGTTTTAACGGGAAGCGAGTACACGTATAAACAGCAGGATTTTCTTTATCTCATTGGAGAAAGAAAGCAAGAAGGATTTCGAAAAGCTGAATTGATCCAATTGCAAAATCGGCCAGTAGAAAATATCATGGGATTGATTCCTGCGGATATCAAAAAGGATGTGGATCTGAAAGAATTCCTCGAATTAAATGGAATCATCGCTACAGGATCAGAAATTCAAATTGAAGAAATAAAACTTTTCATTGCTCAAATTGATAAGGTCG
>JBIPLT010000297.1:0-3463 GCA_044368255.1 Flavobacteriales bacterium | reverse complement strand
AAACATTATTGACTGTATCAAAAACAGCTGTTTTTTTAATGTCATCAGCTTTTTCACCATGATCATAGGCTAAATTATGAGAGTCTTCCATATACTTTGCCAAAATCGAATCATTAGAAACAGATTTGTAGGTGATGTGTATCGCTGCATTAAAATAAGGAATTAATAAATCTTTGAAACAAGTATCACCTTGCATTGGTTTATCCTGCAAACTTGCATATTTAGGTATTTCAAAACTATAAGCACAACCCGTTTCTACTAATGAATATTTCTTTTCCGGATAATTAGTTTTCATAAAACCTTTTGGCTTGGGCACCACAGATTCTGAACCACATGAAGAAAATAAAATGATTAAAACAATTCCCAGTGAATTTATGATTCCAGATTTTGAAGTTTCATTTTCAGGCAATGATATTTTCACTGTTTTTATTCTTCTTTTATCCACTGCCTCGATAGTGAAATTATATTTCATATAACTTATCTTATCATTTTTTTGAGGCATTCTTCCAGAAATTTCTAATAAAAAACCGGCCAAAGTATCACTCTCTCCTTTTTTTGATTCGAACGGCTCTGGAGCAATATCTAAAATTCGATAAATATCTATTAAAGATGTTTTACCTTCAAACAAATAATTAGTTCTATCAATTTTAGTATAAATAATTTTCTCGTCGTCAAATTCATCCGTGATATCTCCAACAATTTCTTCTAAAACATCTTCTAGTGTTACTAATCCTTGCGTACCGCCATATTCATCTACCACTATTGCCAAGTGAATTTTTGTTTCTTTAAATTCCTTTAATAGATCATCAATTTTTTTATTTTCAGGGACAAAAAATGCGGGCCTCAATAATTCTTGCCATTTGAAATCATCCCCTTTTTCTAAATGAGGTAGAAAATCCTTAATATACAAAACTCCTTTTATGGTATCCAGATTTTCCATGTAGACGGGTACGCGAGAAAACCCGCTTTCAATAATTTTGGGAATCAATTCTGAGAATGAAATTTCTTCACTAAAGGCAATCATATCCTGACGTGACTTCATAATTTGCTTCACATCTGTAGATCCAAATTTCACAATTCCTTCTAAAATTTTCTTTTCTTCTTGAGAGGTGTTTTCGTTGGTATAAGTTAGTTCCAAAGCATGTCCTAATTCATCCACAGTAATATTATTGTTTTTACGTTTGAACTTTTTATCAATGAAATTATTGCTCTTAACGAGCACAGTTGATAATGGGTACAAAAGTTTTCGCATAATTAAAATAGGTGTAGACATGGCAGAGGCAACTCTCACCGCATTTGAAGTAGCAAAAACCTTAGGTGTAATTTCTCCAAAAATCAAAATCAAGAGTGTAACCCCAATTACTTGAATAAAAAAGCGCAATAACCATTCTTTTTCTTCAAAACTCATCCAACCATCAATGATGGTAGTGGATAAAATAGCGATGGCCACATTTACTGTATTATTTGCAATTAGAATGGTAGCTAAAAGTCTTTTGGGTTTAGATAAAATATCAAGAACACGAAGGTTTGCAGTTGTTTTCTCATTTCGTATTTTATCCAATTGTGAAGGTGATAAAGAAAAAAAGGCCACTTCACTTGCAGAAAATACGGCTGATAAAATTAATAATCCGCATATAATTAGAATCTGTATCCAAACTCCTGTAGTGATGGAATTAAATGCAACTAAAAGTATGGGCAATGGGTCGTTAAAATCCAATTTGATTAGTTATTAAATTTAAAAAGGTAAATCATTAGGCATATCGTTTTCACCAGGCGCACTAGAATGATTTTCTGGTGAATTGGAATGTGAAGCAGAGTCATTATTACTTTTACTCATCATTACCATATTATCAGCCACTACTTCGGTGGTGTAGCGATTATTTCCGTCTCTATCTTGCCAAGAACGGGTACGAAGTTTTCCTTCAATATAAACCTGCATTCCTTTTCGAAGATATTTGTCGGCAATATCTGCTAAATTTCTCCACATAACGATATTATGCCAATCTGTTTGAACACGCTGTTCGCCTGTTATTTTGTCTTTGTATTTTTCACTGGTAGCAAGAGAGAAGCCCACCACTTTTGAACCACTTTCGAGTGTTCTTACTTCTGGATCTTTACCAAGGTTTCCTACTAAAATCACTTTGTTTACGCTATTCGCCATTGTTGTTGTAGTTTGTAATGCACAAATATAAATAATTCCTTGTTTATTTACGGAACCAATTTTTATCTTCTAGTAACTTCATGATTACCTGAGGTACACCTGGAAAATTTTTCTTTTTCAATTCAAAATTTTGATAACCATCAACTGAAATCATTTTTTTCAAATGGTAAATTCTGAATTCAATCCTTAATTCGCGATGACTAAGAATATGTTTCACTTTTACGATTTCTGGTTTTTGATTAATTACTTTGAATTTCTTCAAAAGTATTTCTAGCTCTTTTTTTTCTGTCGATGATAATTTTTCTGTTTTCGTTTCTACCAATGGAAAATCAAACAATCCTTGCCAAATATCTTTTCCAACCCTTTTTTTAAGTAAGGTATTTTCTGAATCATGAAAAACTAGATAAGTTAAAAATCTTTGACTAACTTTTGTCTTTTTGGATTTAAATGGAAGTTCATTTGTTTTACCAGTAAGATTAGCAACACATTCTTTCGAAAAAATACAATTTTCACAAAGGGGGTTTCTCGGTAAACAAACTGTGGCTCCAAACTCCATCATGGCTTGATTATGGATTCCTGGAAATTTTATGGATATGATTTCGTCTGCCTTTTCTTTGAAAATCTTTTTTCCAGATGTACTATCTATCGCTTCTTCAATTCCAAAAAATCTTGAAATAACTCTATAAACATTGCCATCCACAGCTGCTCTTTTTTCATTGATAGAAAAAGAAGAAATAGCAGAAGCGGTATATTCTCCTATTCCTTTTAATTTTAGTAATTCCTCATAATGAGAAGGAAAATGACCATTATGTAATCGAATCACCTCTTGAGCTGTAAAATGCATGTTTCTGGCTCTTGAATAGTATCCTAATCCTTGCCATAATTGTAAAATTTCATCCTGCTCAGCCTTTGCCATTCTTTCAACGGTTGGAAATCGTTGAATAAATTTTTCGTAATAAGGTAAACCTTGAGCAACGCGAGTTTGTTGCAGGATAACCTCCGAAATCCATATTTTATAAGGATCAACAGTCTCACGCCAAGGCAATTGCCTATGATTTAGACGGTACCATTTGATGAGTTGATTAGAAAAAAGAGACATTTTATGCATCAAAAATAAGCATCCGTCTAAATTTCAGCATATTTTATTTTTTAGATTTTGAAACTCAAATAATACATCTATCTTTGTAACAGTTATTTAGATACATTAATAAAAATACAAAAAAACACACCATGACTAAAGCAGACATCGTAGCTGAAATCTCTGAGAAAACTGGAGTAGAGAAAGTAGCTGTACAAGTTACT
>JBIPLT010000088.1:0-11018 GCA_044368255.1 Flavobacteriales bacterium | reverse complement strand
GCAATTTCATTATTCACCCAGCGTTTATCCACCATCCATAAATCAATGATGACTAAAAATGCAATTCCAGAAACTAAAATAGTAGCATTTATTTTTTTAATGATAAAAACATAAACCAATCCTGCTGCTAATAAGATAAAGAAGAAACTTCTCCAAGCATCCGAGCCAAAAATTCCTTTTCTATAATCGGTCAATTTAGTTTCTACTTGTGGTGCCACCGATTTCATCATTTTCGAATATTGATAAAGTGCAGCCGTTTCTTCTCCTAATGCTTCAACACTTCCTGCTTGTGAGGCTGCTTGGTCTACACGTTGAATAAAATCATTCGAGATTTGATCATAATTAGCAAAATATTCTGCTTCTCTCACTGAAGGACGAACCACAGATCCACCTTTGGTTAAGGCCAACATTAAAACAATTACCAATAAACTTCCTGAAGCAATCAGAAATTGTTTGGTTTTTTGTTTGGTAAATTCTAATTTCTCTTCGGTGATTTTTTTCAAAGCAAGAATCGCTAATAAAGGAATCGTAAGTTCGGCAATCACGAGCATCATACTTACCGTTCTAAATTTACTGTACATCGGAAAATGATCAATAAAGAAATTGGTTAACCCCGGTAAGTTTTTTCCCCAAGCTAACATCATGGTTAAAATAGTTGCTCCTAGCAATGCCCATTTGATATTATCATCAATGAAAATAAATGCTAGAATACAAAGGAAAATTAATACAGCTCCAATATACGTTGGACCTGCAGTGGTAGATTGATCTCCCCAATAATCCGAAAACATAAACCGATCTCGTTGGTAGGCGAGTTGCATAAACATTTTTTCTTCTTGGGTAAATTGATCTCCCTTCATTAATTCTTCATTGCCAATCATAGCAGCCGATGCTCCTCCTTTCGCGTTCGGGATTAATAAATTCCAAGTTTCATCAATTCCATAACTCCATCCTGTGATATACGAACGATCTAATCCTTCTGTTTTATCATCTTCTATTTCTTGCCCAGGAGGTTGAATAGTAATTTCTGATCCTCCACGAGTAGTATATTTTCCATATTCCATCGTTCCCCAAATATTTCCAATGGCACACATTGCACCCACGAGAAATGCAGCAGCCACATATCCACTTCGAATAAAATAGTGTTTAAGTTCTTTTCTTTTATAATAATTGATGAACTCAGTAATGGCAAATGCAGCAATAACAAATAATCCGTAAAAAGTAATTTGCACGTGATTAGAAGTTAATTCCAATGCAACAAACAATGCAGTGAGCACCGCACCTAAAAATATTTTCCTACTTCGATAAGTATAAATAACAGCACCAATCATAGCCGGCAAATATCCTAAGGCCAGAACTTTTGTATTATGTCCCACCATAATGATAATCACAAAATAACACGAAAGGGCATAAGCGAGTGAACCAATAATTCCGAGCCAAGGTTTTACATTTAGAAACTGGGTCATGATGTAGAATCCAATCATCAAAATGAAAAAGTAATTCAATGGAGAAGGTAACCATAATTGAAAAACTTTACTCACATGTTGCATCATGTTGGTAGGATAAAAAATGGAAATTTGAGTAGTGGGCATTCCACCAAATGCATTATTGGTCCAAAGAGGTTCTTCACCATATTCTGCTCTGTGATCTTGAATTTCTTTCGAAGTTCCTTTGTGCATTAAAATATCACTCTGACTGATTCTATAGCCATCAGTTACCGGAGTGAAATAGGCAATACCTGCTAAAATGAAAATGACAATAGCAATAAGATGCGGCAAGGCAGATTTTAAGATTTGATTCTTCATGATGTAAATGAAAATTTATGATTTTAATTCTTCAAAGTCGGTATAAGATTCATCTGGATTTTTTTTCTCGCGGTATATAGTATGACTGTCATTTTTTACGATTACTTCTTTTTCTTCTTTCGGGGTTTCTTTAATGATCACTGGAACGTAAATTTTTTTTCGAAGGAAACCTAACAACCATAAAACCCCGATGGCCACTAAAAGACCTTCAAAAAAACTTACTCGAGCAGATTCTATAATGACGTCTTGCATAGGGAACAAACCTACCTATTTTTTTCTTTCAATTTTCGCTCGTTCTTTATTTTTTGAACCGTTGGTTGGGGAAACCATAGGAAATGTTCTAGTGAATCATTAAATCAACAGATAATTATGCTTTCTAACCAATGTACAATCGTTTGATAATTAATTTTGCCTCTTCACACTATTTAACGAAACAAGTCAGTTTGTCACGTAACTTGGCGTTCCATTCTACGTTAAACCTAATTGTAATCGTCTCTGAATCAAATATGATTTTTGATTCTAGAAATGAGGTACAGAATTTGATTTATAGAATTTTAAAAAATTGAGCAATGAAAAAGACTAATTTATGGATTGGATTAATGGCAGTCCTCTTCCTTGCATTCGGAATGTTAAGTATGAATCAAGATTATAATCCTTATTTCATCGCCCGTCAAGGCGATAGTCCAGCTGTTGGAACAAAAGCACCTGAACTGGCCTATGAAAATACAGAAGGAAAAAAAGTCAAATTATCATCTTTAAGGGGAAAAATAGTGTTAATTGATTTCTGGGCTTCTTGGTGTGGTCCATGTCGCAAAGAAAACCCTAATTTGGTGAGGGCCTATGAAAAATACCATAATGCTAAATTTGAAAATGCCTCAGGATTTGAAATCTATTCGGTTTCTTTGGATAAAAACAAAGAAGCTTGGGTGAATGCCATTGAGAAAGATGGACTTTATTGGAAGAGCCATGTGAGTGATTTGCAAGGCTGGGATTCAGAAGCTGCCACAAAATATTCGATTAGTTCGGTTCCTGCCAGCTTTTTATTGGACGAAAAAGGCAAAATCATTGCCGTAAACCTACGTGGCGCGGCTCTTGAAATGGAGTTGGAAAAACTCCTAAAATAGATTATAATGTATGAAACCATTGGGCTAAAGCCCAATTATAATCTCGTTTTATTTTAATCCGTCAGCTGAAGCAGACGGCTATGCAGACGGCTAAACAGACGGCAATCTGCCACCATTACTTTTTATTTATTATTTCTTCTGTCAGGTTGGCTGAATTTGGCTAATGGTTCTATATTTGCCAACCAATAGCGAAAAATAGAACGAATTATGAGCAAGGAAGAAAAAAAAATGGAGGACGGTGTAAATGAAAATACCGTTAATCAAGAGCAAGAAGTTTCAGAAAATGCCCGCCTGAACGATTCATTCGGGCAGGAAAATACGGAGAATGTAGTGGAGTCGGTGGAGTTAAATCCGATGGAAAAACTACAAGCAGATTACAACGAATTGAATGATAAATTTCTTCGTTTATTTTCTGAATTCGATAATTTTAGAAAACGTACGCAACGTGAAAAATTGGATATCATCAAATCGGGTGGGTCTGATGTAATGAAGTCCATTTTACCAGTGATTGATGATTTCGAAAGAGCCGCAAAAGCCAATGAAAATAATCAAGATCCTGATTCTTTAAAAAGTGGATTTAATCTTATTCACACCAAATTTGAGCAAATTCTCTTGACCAAAGGTTTAAAAAGAATGGATTTAATCGGAACAGATTTTAATTCGGATATATCAGAAGCCATTGCCAACGTTCCTGTAACAGATGCCTCACAAAAAGGAAAAGTGATTGACATTGCAGAACAAGGTTATTATCTCAATGAGGTAATTATCCGTTTTGCTAAAGTGGTGGTTGGAAATTAAGCAAGAAATTTATGAGCAAGAAAAGAGATTTTTACGAAATATTAGGCGTATCAAAAAATGCCGATGCCGATGAACTGAAAAAAGCTTATCGAAAATTAGCTATCAAATATCATCCAGATAAAAATCCAGATGATAAAGCCGCTGAAGAAAAGTTTAAAGAAGCTGCAGAAGCTTATGAAGTTTTAAGTACGCCTGAAAAACGCCAGAAGTATGATCAGTTTGGTCATGATGGTTTAAGCGGTGGCTTTGGTGGTGGAAGTGGCGGTCCCAATATGGAAGATATTTTTTCGCAGTTCAGTGATATTTTCGGAGGAGCATTTGGTGGAGGTGGCCAACGTGGCGGAGGAAGACGTGTTCAAAAAGGTTCTAATCTTCGAATAAAAGTAAAACTCAGTCTCGAAGAAGTAGGAAGTGGCGTAGAGAAAAAAATCAAAGTAAATAAATTCGTTTCCTGTAAAACCTGTAATTCATCTGGAGCGAAAAACGGAAGTTCACAAAAGAAATGTCATACTTGCGGTGGGTCAGGAGCGGTAACAAGAATTCAAAGTACTTTCTTAGGGCAAATGCAAACCACAGCGGTTTGTCCAACTTGTGCTGGACAAGGACAGATTATCACAGATAAATGTACTTCCTGCCATGGAGAAGGAATTGCGCGTGATGAAGAAGTAATCAGTATTAATATTCCTGCAGGTGTTGAAGATGGAATGCAAATGGCTTTACAAGGAAAAGGAAATGCTGCTCCAAGAAATGGAATTAATGGAGATTTGATTGTGGTTTTTGAAGTGGCCAATCACGAAATGTTTGAACGTGATGGAATGAATTTGATTCACGATCATCATATCAATTTTGTGGATGCTGCTCTAGGTGCAGATGTTGAAATTCCATTATTAGAAGGTGGAAAAGCCAAGATAAAAATTGAACCCGGAACCCAAAGTGGAAAAATATTGAGATTGCGCGGAAAGGGCTTGGCTTCGGTTGATTATCATGGAAAAGGCGATCTTTTGGTGAATATAAATGTTTGGACACCACAAAAATTATCAAAAGATGAGCGCACGGTATTGGAAAAGTTAAAAAATTCAGAGAACTTTAACCCCACGCCCGGAAAGAATAGCAAAACATTCTTCCAGCGAATGAAAGAAGCATTTTCTAAAGAATAAAAAAAGTGGAAATATTACAAGCAGAAAATATTATCAAACGTTATGGAACGCATACTGCGCTCAATGATGTTAGCATTGCTGTAAAACCACAAACCATTTTTGGATTATTAGGTCCGAATGGTGCTGGTAAAACTTCTTTAATCAGAATCATTAATCAAATTACGGGTCCTGATGAAGGAAAAGTTTTTTTTGAAGGACAAAATTTGAATCCATCGCATATCGGTCAAATAGGATATCTCCCAGAGGAAAGAGGATTGTATAAGAAAATGAAAGTGGGCGAACAGGCCATTTATCTTGCTCGATTAAAAGGAATGTCTAAGAGTGATGCTCAAGCTAATTTAAAAGAATGGTTTGATCGTTTTGAAATTTCTGATTGGTGGAATAAAAAAATCGAAGAACTTTCAAAAGGGATGGCTCAAAAAGTGCAATTCATCATCACAGTGATGCATAAACCAAAACTTTTGATCTTAGATGAACCATTTAGTGGATTTGACCCTATCAATACAGAATTGATCAAGAATGAAATTTTAAGAATGAAGGCCGAAGGCACCACCATTATTTTTTCTACCCATAATATGGGTTCGGTAGAAGAAATGTGTGATCATATTGCTTTAATCAATAATTCGAAAAAAATATTGGACGGTTCGGTTCGTGATATCAAAAAAGAATATCGCACCAATGAATACGAAATAGAATTCAATGGAAATATGATTGGTTTTACCAATTCATTATGGACTTGTGCTGAGCTATTGGATAAGCATCAATTGGATGAAAATACCCATAAAGCTAAAGTGAAATTAGTAGGAAATAATAGTGTGAATTCGATGCTTCAAAATTTAATGGGGGGTGTAGAAATTCGAGGTCTAAAAGAAATTGTTCCGAGTATGAATGATATTTTTATCAATGTAGTCACTAAGAAAAACGAGGAGCATGGGTAAGATTAAACTAATCATAGCACGCGAATATTTATCGAGGGTTACCAAAAAATCCTTCATCATCATGACTTTGTTGGGCCCAGTTCTCATTGGCGGATTTATCACTTTGATGATTTGGCTTTCGATGGAAGAGGAAAAAGAAAGTAAAGTTTTGATTATCGACCCGAGTGGATTATTGGAAAATAGATTTGATAAAGATTCTTCTAAAATTACTTACTTCTACGATAAAAGTAAGATTGACCAAAAAGTAGATATTGAAAAATGTAAAGCCGATTTTAAAGAATCGGATTATGATTTAATGTTGGTGATTTACGATCCAGCCAAATTACCGTATGGTCATTTATTTTATAAGAAACTACCCAATTTCAATACAGAAAAGGCCATCAGTCAGAAATTTCAAAAGGCAATGGAAAATTATAACATTGCCGAAATTGAAAATTTTAATAGAGCAGATTACGAGAAAATACGTTATCAGCCCACTGTTCAGGAATACGATATCAATGAAGAATCTTCTGTAAAAAGAGAACGAGCAGGCGTTGGCTATTTTTTCACCTTCTTAATTTATTTTTTCATTTTCCTTTATGGAGTTCAAGTGATGCGAGGCGTGATTGAAGAAAAAACAAGTCGTATTGTGGAAGTAATGATTTCATCCGTAAAGCCATTTCAGTTGATGATGGGAAAAATTATTGGAATTGCGTTGGTAGGATTAACGCAGTTTTTGATTTGGGCTATTCTTACTTTCGCCATTCTGTATACAAGTAAATCGATGTTGTTCACGGATGTTTATGATCCAGCAACACATGCCACCGCTGCTGCCGAAGGTGTTCAGGTAAATCAACAAGCACAACAATTAGATGGAATTTTCAATTTGATTTTTTACGGAATCAATTATGGTTTCATGCTCGGATTATTTTTATTCTATTTCATATTTGGATATTTAATGTATGCCGCTTTATTTGCAGCAGTAGGTTCTGCTGTAGATAGCGAAGCCGACACACAACAATTTATGTTACCGATAACACTACCACTCGTCTTTGGATTTACGATGATACCTTCTGTGATTAGTGATCCCGAGAGTACCACTTCGTTTTGGATGTCGATTTTCCCTCTCACTTCACCAGTAGTAATGATGGTGCGTGGTTCCATGGGGTTTGAACCAGGAACAGTCTGGCAATTATTTTTATCCATGGGATTATTAATTGCTGCTTTCATTGGAGCAACCTGGGTAGCAGGAAAAATTTATCGTACAGGAATATTAATGTACGGTAAGAAAGTTTCTTATAAGGAACTTTGGAAGTGGTTGAGATATTAGAATTTCGTCCTTCGATACGATTTTCGAAGACTCAATCTACTCAGGATGACAAAAATTTCGGATTTTCAACTTTCTAACGACTGCAAGGAGTAATTTCGGATTTGAAAGGCCATGATGATTAAAAATTTCAGAATTAATTTTAAAAAACGTACCTCAATCCTCCCCTTATCCTAAGGGAGGTGTCGAGTCTTCGAGATAGAGGGGTTTTTAGTTTAATCCTAGTTTTTTCTTAGCTGGGCTTTGCTCTTTTGTACACAATTTTTTGATTTTTTCTCCCTATCTTTACCTACCAAATCTGAATCAACATGAGAGCGATTTTATTCTTGCTTATTCTTTTGCCCAATATAGTTTTAGCCCAAGGCTATAATCCGCTTCTTCCACCTAATACTTATCAAAGCAAAGACAATCCCAATTATTGGAAAAATAAAATGCCATTCGAGGGTTATTGGCAACAAGATGTGCATTATCAAATCAAGGCGGATATCAATGAACGTACAGATATTATCACTGCAAACGAGAAATTAACGTATACCAATAATTCGAAAGATGAACTGAGTTTTGTTTATTTTCATTTATACCAAGAAGCATTTCAGCCCGGTTCTTATGCCGATGAGTTACAAAGAGTGAATAAAGAAAATCCCCGTTATGGCAATTACGAACAAAAAGGATTAGGAACAGAAATTTCCTCGATAAAATATAACAACAAAGAAGTAAAAACCGAACAAGAGAATACCATTCTAAAAGTATTTTTAGATAAACCTATTCAGCCTGGGCAATCAGTGGTTTTTGAAATTTCATTTACAACTTATTTTGATGGTGCAGGTGGAGTAGGTAGAAGATTCAAAAAATTTAGTTCGAATGGAAATACGCATTACGATGGCGTGCATTGGTATCCGCGTATTTGTGTTTACGATCGTAAATTCGGATGGGAAACCGATCAACATTTAGGAAAAGAATTTTATGGTGATTTTGGTTGCTATGATGTAGAACTTACTTTTTCTTCTAATTATATTGTAGAAGCCACTGGAAATTTATTGAATCGTGATGAATGTTTACCCGCTGATTTACGTCAGAAATTAGATATCAAAAATTTTACAGAAGAAATAAGTGAGAGTGAAATCTCTGTTATTATACCTTATGATTCAACTCAACGAAAAACGTGGAGATACCATGCCGAGAACGTACATGATTTTGCTTTTACTGCTGATCCAACTTACCGTATCGGAGAATCGGATTGGGAAGGCGTGCAAATAGTTTCATTGGCGCAAGAGCACCATTGTCACAAATGGCAAAATGCAGCAGAATATACGGCCAATGTAATTAAAACCTATTCGCAAGATTTTGGTAGATATGTTTATCATAAAATGGTGGTGGCAGATGCCCAAGATGGAATGGAATATCCCATGTTAACTTTGGATGGAGATTTAGATCCAGAATATCGTGGATTGCTTGCACATGAGGTGGGACATAATTGGTTTTTCGGTCAAGTAGGAAACAATGAAACCTATCGCGCTTGTTTGGATGAAGGATTTACTCAATTTTTGACGGCCTGGGCGTTGAATGCAATTGATGGTGACACGATCGTAGAAAATATTCCCAATAATTGGTATGAGCGAAAATTTAAGGACGGAAGAGCAGTAAAAGAAAATAGTGTTTTAGTTCCTTATTTGAGAGAAGCGATTAAAGGTGAAGATGCTTTTTTAAATACCCATAGCGATCAATTTGCCTCTGCAACCGGTCACGGTGGTGGTTATCGTCAGGTTTATTATAAAACAGCAACGATGTTGTTTAATTTACAATATGTTTTGGGTGATGAACTTTTCACTGCTGCGATGAAAAATTATTTTAACCAATGGAAAATTGCTCATCCTTATATCGAAGATTTTAGAAATTCAATTATTCAATATACCAAAGCAGATTTAAATTGGTTTTTTGATCAATGGTTTGAAACGAAAAAGACCATTGATTATGCAGTAACAAAAGCAAATTACGGCAATGCAGAAAATGAATTCGTGATTACCTTCCAAAGAAAAGGGGAAATGCAAATGCCAATAGATTTTGAGGTGATTACCAAAAGTGATTCTGTTTTACATTTTCATATTCCGAATAATTGGTTTGTAAAAAAGACCGATGCACAAGTGTTACCTAAGTGGATTGGTTGGGATAAAATTTATGACACCTACGAAGCAAAAGTAATTATTCCCAATGGAATTAAAGAAGTAATTATCGATCCGAGTCATCGTTTGGCCGATGTGAATAGATTAAATAATCAATTGCACAAACCAGTAAGTTATAATTTCGATTCTAAATTAAATCATTATTCTGACCCTTATCATTATGAAATAAAAGCAAGACCCGATCTTTGGTACAATGGTTATGATGGATTAAAATTAGGTGTAAATTTTTCTGGAAATTACATGAATTACAAACATATTTTTGATGGTTCACTTTGGATAAATTTAGGTGCCTTGCAAAATTTACCTTCACAAGTTATCACTACACAAGCCGAAGGAGTGGACAATGAATTTGATGCTTTATCATTTAGGTTAAAGTATAAAACAGGAATTTTTAAAGTTAGTTCTAAAACTTATTTGTTTGGTGAAGTAAAAATGTTGGATGGTTTACAGGGAGGAAATTTTGGACTTGAAAAAACGTCTGAAACTGGTAAAACAAATTTCTATGCATATTTCAAAGCCATGTACAGAAAAGATTCTACTGATTTGTATTATTTAATAAATCCTACTGAGTGGATAGAAAGTAAATGGAACAATACCTGGAATATTGGTTTAGAAAAAAATTACAAATACAAAGGTGGAAATGGATATTTACATCTTGCATTTAAATCATCTGCCTTAGGAAGTGAATATGATTTCTCCAATGTAACTTTTACTTCTATTCATACGAATCAAATTTGGAGAACGAAATTGCGCACAAGAATTTTTGCACGTTATGGAACGGGTACTAATCTCGCTCGTGAATCGGCTTTATTTGCGGCTGGTGCTTCTCCCGAAGAAATGATGGAAAGTAAGTATTCTCGCAGTGTTGGTTTTTATTCGGATGCATGGTATGGTTATGGTGCAGATGTAAATCATTTGCAATTTGGCGGAGGAATGAATTTACGTGGATATGCAGGCTATTTAATTCCAGAAGCAATTGATAACGGAAATGAATTGGGATATTATTACAGCGGAAATGGT
Source organism: Flavobacteriales bacterium (assembly GCA_044368255.1). Lineage (GTDB taxonomy): Bacteria > Bacteroidota > Bacteroidia > Flavobacteriales_D > UBA2798 > CAMBFX01. Next base: position 693 of record JBIPLT010000088.1, on the reverse strand, counting down.
GGAGTTGCGGTAAATGTAGAATTAGATATTCGTGATATCGTAAAATGGAGACCTGCGCGATTAAGTCGGTGGTTTCGTTTCGATACTTATTTATTTGCTGATGCAGGAATCATCAATAAAAAATTCAACGGACCGGAATTAGATCTTTCGGATTTACGAATGGATGCCGGTGTTGGAACAGCTTTAACGATTAAAAAATTCGGACCCTTCCAAAACATACAACCACTCACGATTCGTTTTGATATGCCTTTATTCATAAATAGAATTCCGGCAGTGCAAACCGATTATATTGCGTTTAGATGGTTGCTGGGAGTGAGTAGAGCTTTTTAGCCTCAGCCAAATTTTTCACGAAGGTGATAGACAAAAAAACGAAAAAATTTAAATTTAATTAAAGAAGTTTTGTAAGTATTGTCAATTTTTGTTTCGGAGATATTGTTTTCTGACCCCTCCGTCTCGAGGACTCGCCACCTCCCCTTCTCAAGGGGAGGAGTAAATACAAGGATGCTTAAAAATCCAGTATTTAATGGAATGAGTTTTGTAAATATTATAAAATTTTGTTTCGGAGATATCCAACTCTTCCCCTTAGCAAGGGGAGGAGTAAATACAAGGATGCTTAAAAATTCTATATTTAATTCAAATTGTATTTAAATATTGTAAAATTATGTTTCGAAGATATTCAACTCCTCCCCTTAT
>JBIPLT010000087.1:0-11061 GCA_044368255.1 Flavobacteriales bacterium | reverse complement strand
TTTATGATATCATTGGAAATGCTGCTTCTCAAACTCAATTTTTCTTGACAGATAGCTCCAATCATTTTATTCGAGGGGCACTTTATTTTAATCATAAACCTAATTATGATTCTTTAATTCCTGCCATTGATTATATCCACGAGGATATTAATCATTTAATAAAAACTTTTAGGTGGGCGGATATTTCTAAAGTGAATTCAAAATAATAACGATTTCTCGTCTATTATCCATTGCGTTTTTTACTTCTGATGTTTCTCTTATTGAATTCAATCTTCCAAGCGAAGTGAATCGCTTAATTTTCCTTTTCCACCAAACACCTATGAAAAAAGTGATTGGAAGTGAAGCCCAATAAGCTCCTACCATCCACCATTCAGGTAAAATAAAAATCATAATGGTGGTTTGTAATAAATGAAAAACGGGAAACAAAAACATGGCTGCGGCAAGTTTGATTGAACTTCTAAATCCTTCGTCTTTTATTTTTTTATTAGCAATATTTCTTGGAATAATAAAAGGTAGGTAATTATTTATCCAACCGTAAAATCCAATGGGTGTAATTAAGAGGAAAAATAATTTTTCAAGTATTGAAGGTTGCTGATAGGTTTTTGAAAAAAGGATATCCCTCAAATCATTTTTTTTCAATACTGCTTTATATCTTTCGGTCAGGCTTTTCAACTCAATCGCCTTTTCTTCGTTGCTAGAAATTAATAAGTCTAATTTTTGAATCAAACTTTTTGAATGAATAAAATCGGATTCAATTTTTTTTATTCCTTTTTCGTTTAAATCAATTTCTCTACAAAAATTGATACATTCATAGAAATGCGAATTTTTAATATCAATCATCAGGTCTGATAATATAGGATCCAATTTTGACTTGATGAGGTTATGAACTTTATTAGGATTCTCTTTATAGATTTCCTTATAGTCTTTCAAATAAATAGGATCACCAATATTGATTAAAACTCTTCCTCCATAATCAGATAAGCGATTAAAATATAATCCTACAGGTATAATTACAATATCTAAATTGAAATTGTTTCGTTCTTCTGCTGACAATGCTATTCTAGTAAATCCTTTTTTTAGAGGTAATTTTTGTTTTTTTATATGGTGTGTTCCTTCAGGAAACAATAAGAGTATTCTTTTATTTTCTAAAATGTAAATACAGTTTTCAAAAATTTCTTCATTCTTACCTAAATTTTCCTTTCCATCTACTTCACGATAAACAGGCATCATATTAAAGCGATAAAAGAAAAAATCTCCGATCTTGGTTCCAAAAATGGAGGCGCGCACTAAATAAGAAATTTGTCGCCATGCTCCAAAAACCTTTATCATGATTAATGCATCCATAAATGCATTTTGATGATTAGGAGTTAAAATAAGAGGATGATTTTTTGGAATTTTTTCTTTGCCTTTTATTTTGAATTCGCGATAAAACAAACGGAGCATACCAATCACATGCGGATAGAGTATGGGCCAATTAATCCTTTTACCGGTAACTCGATGTTTCATCTTAATTTTGCTTCAAGATTTTTATCTAATGAAGATATAATGTCATTCATTATTTTTTCTACTTCAGCATCAGTTAAAGTGGCTTCAGAATTATACAATTGAATATTGATGGCGTATGATTTTTTTCCAGCCTCTAAATTTTTACCCTCATACACATCAAATAATCCAACATTTTTAATCCAGTTGGGCTTTGCTTTTCTTACTAAAGTTTCAATTTCACTAAATCGAACTTTTTCATCCAACAACAATGATAAATCTCTTCTTACGCTCGGGTATTTTGGTAATTCGCTAAATTGAACTTTGACTTTTTTCAATGCAAGCATAACCACATCCCAATTGATTTCTGCCGAATAAACTTTTTGTTTTATGTCAGCAAATTTCATTGCGCTCTTATTCACCTCGCCAATTACCGCAACTACACTTTTTCCAATGGTGTATTCTATAACGTTAGATAAAAGTGAATGTTCATTTTTCAATTTTTCAATTTTTTCGGATAAACCTAATTTAGAAAATAAGGCTTCCACTACAGAGGTGATTGAATAAATGGAAACATTTTGAGTGTTTATATTCCAATTTTCTTCTTCTTTTCTTCCTGTCAAAAACAGACTTAAATGATATGATTCTTTGTAATCGTTATTTTCTTTTGAATAGACCTTTCCAAATTCATAAAATTTCAAATCGTATTGTTGACGATTTAAATTATATGCAATGCTCTGCAATCCGTTTAAGAGTAATCCCACCCTAAGAATATCTAATTCTGTACTTAATGGATTAAGAATTTTTACAGCTTCTGTTTTTGATTTCCCAGAATTAAAAACTTCCATTTGAGAAGAAGTAGTTAACGAATTAGTCATGATTTCATGATAACCATTGGCAGAAAGAAAATCAGCTATTTTTTCTACCATTAAATCATGATCTGGCTTGTGGGAATATGAAATAGAACTACTCATTTTCTCAGGAAGCCCAATTTCATTGTAACCATAAATTCTCAAAATTTCTTCTGTCACATCTTGTTCACGAATAACATCCACTCGATAAAGAGGAATTTTTACTAATAAGTTGTTTCCTTCTTCTTTTAAGATTTCGATATCTAAAGAATGAAGAATATTTTTTACCGATTCTTTTTCTAATGATTTCCCAACTAAACGATTGATTGATTCTAATGAAATATTAATTTCTGTTTCTTTTAACGGACTAGGATAAATATCGGAAATGGAAGAGGCAATTTCGCCCTGACCGATTTCAGCAATCAATTGCGCAGCTTTTATTAATGAAGGAATGGTAAGATTTATATCTGCTCCTCTTTCAAAACGAAACGAAGCATCAGTATTTAATCCAAATTTCTTTGCGGTTTTACGAACGGAGCCTGGATGAAACCAAGCGCTTTCTAAAAATATGTTTTTGGTTTTTTCGCTCACTCCACTTTTATCTCCACCAAAGATTCCCGCAATACATAATTCTTTTTCCTCGTCACAAATCATCAATTCAGTTCCGTCTAATTTTCTTTCCACACCATCAAGAGTCGTAAATGTATTTCCCGATTTACCATTTCTAACTATTACTTTATTACCTTTTAATTCATCTGCATCAAATGCGTGTAAGGGTTGACCTAAATCGTGTAAAACATAATTTGTGATATCTACTACATTATTTATAGAGCGAATTCCAATGGTATTCAATTTTTGTTTCAACCAATCAGGAGAATCTTTTACGGTTACATTTTTAACTAATACAGAAGAATATCTTAAACAGGTTTCGGAATTTTCTATTTTCACTTCGATGGGTTTTACGCCACTCTCTTTTAATTTGAAATTTAAACTAGATAATTCTGGATTTAATTTTTTTCTTTGAATCAAGGCTGCTCTTAAATCTCGAGCAACTCCTCTATGAGATGCTGCATCAATTCTGTTTGGGGTTAATCCAATTTCAAAAACGTAATCACTTTTCACTTGATAGTAATCGCGAGCAAATATTCCGACTTTAGTTTCTTCTGGTAAAACGATTATTCCATTATGATCTTGGCCTAAACCAATTTCATCTTCGGCACAAATCATTCCGCAAGATTCCACTCCTCTTATTTTCGCTTTTTTGATTTTAAATGATTCTCCATTGATTGGAAAAATAGTAGTGCCAGGTAATGCGACCACTACTTTTTGACCAGCAGCAACATTAGACGCTCCGCAAACAATGGTAAAAATTTCACCCGTTCCAGCATCCACCTTAGTGATACTTAGTTTATCTGCATCAGGATGTTTTTCCTTTTCTAAAACCTGAGCAATTACTAGTCCTTCTAATCCTCCTTTTATTGATTCTGTTATTTCAAAGGATTCAACTTCTAGCCCAGTAGAAGTTAATATTTCACTTAACTCTTCTGGAGAGAGATTAAAATCCAAATGTTCTTTAAGCCAGTTATAGGAAATTTTCATAGTGGGCAAATGTACAAATGAAACATAACAATTTAAAACGAAAAAAGACCTTTGGTTAAAAAGGGGTTTTAATTCTGTGATATATTTTCTATTGTTTGATAATTCTTAAGAATCCGGTCTCTTCACCGAGGTTGATTTTCACCCAATAAAATCCATTAGCGTTTTGTGTTAAATCGATTGTTTTTCTGTTTTCTGTAAAGGATTCACTGAAAATAATTTTGCCTGTTACATCCATCACTTCAACTACTGCATTAGACAAATTGTTGTTCTCCGAGTGAATGGTGAAAATTCCATTATTTGGGTTAGGGTAAACAGAAATTCCAGATAAGTTAGAAAGTTGAACAACACTGGTGGTATCAACAATACTAGTAATAATTGTGGTATCTGAATTGGGGCTAACACAACCATTTGCATCCGTATAAACAACCCAATAGCTCCCATTGGCAGTAGCGGTATAAAATTGATTAGTCCCGTTCGGTGTAATAGCAACACCATTAAAATACCATTGTACACCAGAAGTTGAGTCTGTAACCAATAATTGCGTTGCAGAAACATAAGTTACATTTTGGGCAACAGGTAAGGGATAAACTTCAACAAATACAGAGTCATTCCCTGTACATCCATTGATATCAGTTCCGGATACATAATACCAAGTACTTGTTGGTGCATCAGTTGTTGGATTACTTATTTGATTATCATCTAAATTTGTGGAAGGTGTCCAAACAAATGTACTTGACCCTGTTCCAGTTGCTTGAAGTTGGTCTGTGCCACCCGAACAATAGGGAGTTGAATTTCCTGCGTTTATGGTTGGTAATGAAAATACAGTAACGGATAAATTGGTGCTATTTTGACAACCCATAGAATCGGTAACTGTTACCGTGTAGGTTCCGTTTGCATTAACAATAATAGAATCTTCAGATGTTAAATCATTCCATTCATAAGCACTAAAACCACTAGCATAAAGTATTACACTTCCTCCGCTACAAAATGAGGTTGGACCGGACGGAGTAATGACTGGACCGGGTAGTGGATTTACAACTACTTCAACAGTATCATAATCCACGCAACCTGAAGCGTTCATCGAACTCACCACATAAGTGGTATTTGCAGTTGGAGTAGCAATAGGATTTGGACAATTAGTGCAAGATAAAGTAGGATCAGCATTCCAAGTAAAGCTAATACCTCCTGAGGCATTTAACGGCATATGATGTAAATATTTCAACTCTTCAGCCAAGCACAAACGGTCGAGGTGGTTTAGAAATGTCATTGACTTATATTCCGATAAAATACAATCCTAACCCTGTTAAAACTTGTCCAAGACTGTAATGATGAAGAAAAGAATATTATCGCTGTTGGTTCTTCTGGCTTGCTTTGTTTCAGGTTATGGACAAAGTAAAAAAGAACTTATTGAATTGGGAGATGCTGCATTTAATGCTGGAAACTATGGCTCTGCTGTTTTTTATTATAAAAGAATTGTAGAATTCACTCCTACGAAATATGATTTAATTATGCCTTATGAAATTAAAACTTTTATAAAAGCAGATAAGAAAAATGATAATTCAAGCGGACCCACTATTGACTCTGCTAATCACGAACAAGTGACGGCAATAAATCGTTTGGCAGAATCATATCGTCAATTAAAAGATTATGGTAATTCTGAAAAATGGTATGCATTAGCTGCTTCTGTTGATGCGAATGAATATCCTGACGCGAAGTATTATTATGGTGTTACTTTAATGAATAATGAAAAGTACAATGAAGCTCAAGCAGTTTTTGAAAAATATCTTGAAGGTGTGAGTGAAGAATCAAAAATGTTTTCTTTAGCAAATACTAGAATGGTGAGTTGTTCTTTTGCTCAAAATCCTGAAAACAGAACGGATGGAATTACTATTCACGATTTGGACACCAATATAAATGGTGGTACATCTTCTTTTGCTGCTGGTTATTTCACCGATAAAGCTTTAATGATTACCTCTGCTAGAAAAGGAAATACTGTTTTAGATCCAAAAAAAGAGACAGATATATTTACTACAGATGTTTACATAGTAAGTTATGATACTATTGGCACATATGACCAGGCTCAAAAAATGCCAGCGCCAGTTAACTCTAATATGAATGAGGCTGGTGGTTGTATGTCGGTAGATAGAACTACTTTCTATTTTACTCGATGGAATCCAGAAGATAAAACTGATTGTTCTATTTATGTAAGTAAATTATTCAATAGAAGATGGATGGAGCCAATGAAATTGGATGTGGTGAATGCCGATGGATATAAAACGATGAGTCCTTCACTGACTATGGATGAAGGTAAACTATTTTTCTCTTCGAATCGTCCAGGTGGACAAGGAGGAATGGATATATGGTATTGCCCTATTGATGAAAATGGTGATTTAGGAATGCCGGTAAATGCTGGGCCTGAAATTAACACACCAGATGATGAGGTAACTCCTTTTTTACATCATCAAACAAGTACTTTATTTTATAGTTCAAATGGATTAAGAGGTTTTGGTGGATTAGATATTTTTAAAGCGGTTTATAATGAAGATGAAGATATTTGGCAGAACCCAATTAACATGAACGCTCCATTGAATTCAAGTAAAGATGATTATTATTTTATTTTAGATAGCAAGAAACAAACGACAGGATTTTTTACCTCCGATCGCGAAGAATGTAATAATTGTGATACTACCCAAGATATAAGAGGAAACTGTAATAAAATCTATATGTACTCTAAAGGAAATATCGAATTCTCCTTGAGTGGTTATGTTTACGATGCTATGACAGGTGATATCATTTCTAACGCAATGATTGAGATAAAGGATGTGGATGGAAATTTGGATCCAGATTTTATTTTCACCGATGATAATGGATATTATGAAAAGGAATTAGGGCCAGAGTGGGAATTATTTTTGAAAGCTAAAAAAAGCAAATACTTTGCAGATATGGCATCCGTTAAAACCAAAGGCTTAACGGAATCTACCGCATTAGAACAAGATTTCTTTTTACGTCAAATTCCAGACGATGAAATTGAAATTCCAGGTATAGAGTATGACTTCGATTCGGACAAATTACGCGAAAGATCGAAAGAGATTTTGGACCAGTTATATGATTTCTTAGTGGTGAATGATAACTTAATTGTAGAAATTAATTCACATACCGATTGCCGTGGAAATGATAAATACAACGAAAGTTTGGCTCAACGAAGAGCGAAATCTTGTGTGGACTATTTAATTTCTAAGGGAATCCCCAAAGGAAGATTAAGTGCAAAAGGTTATGGTGAATATCAACCAGCCTTTCATTTAGATGCAGATAAAAATCCAATTAAAGATGCGGCTGGCGAGAAAATTACTTTAACTGAAAATTTCATTAATACTTTACCAACTGAAAAGGAAAGAGAAGATGCTCATCAACGTAATAGAAGAACAGCCTTCAAGGTGGTTGGTCAAGATTTTAAATTAGAAAGTAAATAAGAAACTCAACTTCAAATAGGCAAGCCTCGTAGAATTACGAGGCTTTTTTTATTCCAATTTTCTTGAGTTGGTTGTTCCTTTTTAATTTCTTGGAATAATACTACCCAACAACAACTTTCTTTTTGCAAGGAGAAAACAATTTTTATAAATGAGTTTACTTCCGAAATCAGGAATTGGAAAAGAGATGAAATTTATAAAATCAGGCAACAAAACCAGAGTAGAGATTTACTTTTCTGAATTAAAAAACGTTAGTAAGCATAAGAAAAAAACGAAACATTAGAAATGTCGGAAGAGATTATTTTAAATTTCCGAAACTAAATTATTGAAATCAATTTTAATTTCTTCTTTTGAATTTTCATTGGTAAAATCAGTATTTAAAAATTCTTCTATATTTATTTCACTTTGTTTTTGTGAATGGAATTTATTATTTCCTGATACTATTTTTGCTAAATATTCTTGTTCTGTTTGTTGAGGTGTGGGTATTAATAGAATTTTGGCATTGATCAATTGTAAATCCATCATTCCAGAATATCCCGATCGGCAAATAATATTTTTTGATTGATGTAATATTTTTTCTAATTCAGTTGAATTTAAATGATCAAAGACATGAATATTTTTTACCATGGCATTTTCATTCGAAGTATAAATTCCTCGTATTAAATTTATTTTTTTATCTTCTAAAAGAAATAATTGTTCGAATAAAATGTCTTCTAATAAAGTTCGCTGTGGTTCGGGGCCAGATAAAACTACTGTGATATCAAATATTTTTTCTTCATTGGAAAACTGGAATCTGCTTTGCGGGCCGATATAAATTGATTTACAATTACTCGGTGAAGGATGAGATAATTCTCCTGCTAAACCAGGTGCAATTTCATTATCAGGAATCCAGCACTGCGTAAATTTTTTAATAAATCGATGATTGAGCTTATTGATCCATTTATTAAGTTGAGGTGTTTTTATATTTACTTGATGAGTGATAAAAACAGATGAAATTTTTTGCGAATGTGCACCAAAACGATTATCAGAAATAATAAGGTTTATATTATTTTTTTCAATGATTTTTTTAACTACTTTTTTTTCTTGAAAGATAGTGGCCATTAAGGTTGGAAAATGCAATGCCATATGCCACGACATACTTCTTTTGATAGGATAGGTAATTTTATAGGAAGGAAGTGAGAAGTGCTTTAAATCGGGAAATTCCTGTTTTAGTAATGCTGCAGCGCCTCCGCTAGAAGCAATAAAAACTTGGTGATTGGTTTTTAGCTGTCGAATCATTGGAATACAACGAGTAGCATGGCCTAATCCCCAATCTAGCGGGCAAATTAATATATTTCTCTTGGTTGACATTCGTTTCATCAAAGTTAAGTAATTTTGGGGCGTATGGGAAAAAATAAACTAGAGCGTTTCGAAGAAAATCTCACATTTGATTGTCTAATTCAGCCACTGAGCACTGATGTATTGAATGGCGATCATCCAATGAAGGGAAACTGGCGAAAAGATTTTTTTAAGAATGAAAATCCTATCGTGATTGAGTTGGGTTGCGGTAAAGGTGAATATGCCATTGGGCAAGCACGTTTATTTCCGGAAAAGAATTTTTTAGGATTAGATATTAAAGGGGCAAGATTATGGAGAGGAGCAAAAACGGTTACTGATGAGAAAATAACCAATGTTGGTTTTCTTCGAACAAGAATTGATTTAACTAATTCTTTTTTTGCCAAGGATGAAATTGATGAAATTTGGTTAACTTTTTCAGATCCTCAGAAGAAAAAGGAGCGCAAACGATTAACCTCGCCCATGTTCATTAAGCGTTATCGTCAATTTTTAAAACCAGGTGGTATTATTCATGTAAAAACAGATAGTGATTTATTGTATGAATATACTTTGGAACAAATTCAAGAACATAAATATGAATTATTAATTGAGAACAATGATATTTATAATGGTTTTGTAGATAAACAAAATGAATTATTGCAAAAAATATTGTCTATACGCACATTCTATGAAAGTATGTGGTTAGCACAAGACATACCGATTAAATATATTTCATTTCGTGTATGACGGTGATAAAAATTTCAGAAAAGAATAAAGATTTTTTTCAGCAAGTTTATGCTGTGGTTAAGTTGATTCCAAAAGGAAGAGTGACGAGTTATGGAGCTATTGCAAAATATTTAAGTAGCCCACAATCTTCTCGAATGGTGGGGTGGGCGATGAATGCCGCTCATAGCAATCCGAAAATACCAGCGCATCGAGTAGTAAATAGAAATGGATTACTCACTGGTAAAATGCACTTTTCGACACCAACCATGATGCAAAAATTATTGGAGAAAGAAGGAATTAAAGTGAAGAAGGATCAGGTAATGGAATTGGAGAAGAGATTTTGGGATCCAGGAACGGAATTGAAATTTTTTTAGAAGCCAATAGTTAATAGCCAATAGGCAAAAGCCAAAAGTTAAAAGCCAAAAGTTAATAGCCAAAAGGCAAAAGTTAATAGGCAAAAGCCAAAAGACAATAGCTAATAGTTGATGATAATTCTTCAATAAGAAAATCAAATGGGACAGACTTTTTCAATTTATTTACCGCTTTCATGAAAAAACCTTATTACTTAAAATTTAGATATTCAAAAGCAATCGTTTGATTTTTTATCAATAAGAGGGAAAATAAAATAATAAAAAAGACTCTCATGTAGAATAAATTTAGAACAAACTTTCAAAAACATTACCAATTTTGAATAGCAAGGATTTAATGGGAATGATTATTCCGATTTTTTATTCAAGAGATAATTTTTCTGATTGAAATTAAATGAGATTCCAAACATAAATCGGCAAACACTTTGAACATTACCTTCATATAAATCTTCATAAAGTGTAAATTGGAAATTGCTATTGAATCCAATATTTTTATAATAGAAATCAAAACCAGGTCCTAACATCAATTGGTTCATTTTAGTTCCTTCTTGCAATACATTATCAATAGATAATCCATTAGTGTATTCATAATATAATTGTGCAGATGGAATAAAAATAAAATTGCCTTTTTTGAATTTATAAAATAGGTTGGTATAATTTGTATAACTATTTGCAATTTTCTCCTTGAAATAATTTTCACCGTTAATTTTATAGCTTAAGTTAGTGCTCAATCCCCATTTTTTGAATCCGAAAACATAATTAATGTAAAACATCAGATCATTACTTCCTGTGCCCGGTTGATTGAGTAAAGGATGTCTATTTTCTTCATTTAATCCAATATAATAATGACCTGTTGCGAGTTTAATTCCAGCTCCGAGAATTAAACGTTGTTGAATTTTTTTATATTCATCTGGACGAAGAATATGAAATCCTGCAAATAAATTAATATCACCAATGGCATTTAATTGATAAAGGGAATCACCTGTTCTTAAACGATTCATATTATAAGGTAGAATGCCATTTAGTTCAATACGATTATGAATAAAATATTTCCCTCTTAATTCAATGGTTGAAAATGTTTCAAAGTCTGTTTCTGGAAAAGTATTTGTATTGGAACCATGATTGCCATGTTTTTGTATAGGAAAAGGTAACGGTAATTCCCTTGAACCAGTTGAAAATTTTTTAGGAAAAAAAGAAGGTGTTTGCCCATCATAAGCACTGAACGAGCGATAACGATGATAAAGTCCAAATGAA
>JBIPLT010000389.1:0-11066 GCA_044368255.1 Flavobacteriales bacterium | reverse complement strand
ATGCAGGGACTTTCACCTGCTTATCGTACCGTTTTTAACTTGTATGTAATGGAGAATTATTCTCATAAAGACATTGCAGAAATGTTAAATATAAATATCGGAACGAGTAAAAGTAATTTGGCCAAGGCAAGAGCAAACTTGAAAAAGATTTTAGAGAAAAACATATCTATAAACGCTAAATAGTTAGATGAGTAAATTGAATAACATAGATGACGCCATCAGAAATTCCTTCGAGAAATTCGAAGTTGCTTTCGATGCAACTTTATGGAATAACATCGATGGTAAATTAGATAATTCACCTGTAAATGAATTGACTTCTTTTGACAAAAAAATTCAAGAAACAGTTTCTGGTCATGAAGCCGTTTATAATCCTGCTGCATGGACTGCAGTAGAATCTCAATTAGCTTCTTATTATTCATATACCAAATGGTTTTTAGCCGCTGGTTTTATTGGTTTAATTTCATTAGGGATTTATTTCTTAACAAATAATGAAAATGAAAAATCAACAATCACAGAAAACTCAACTAAAGTTAAAATGGTTGAAAATAAAACTGCTGGGGATTTAGAAAATAAAACCTCAATTGAGAATGAAAAATTAAATAATAATTCTAACTCTTCTATAAATACCGATAATAATTCAAATGAAGTTTCAGGTAATTCAATAGTTAATAATGAAGAAATTGAAAAATCAGAAATTGAAAAAGTAAAAACAGAAAATCCAAATACTATAAATTCAAACAATAATTCGGTTAATCAAAATAATCCAATCATTTCAAATCATATTTCTGACTTAAAAATTTCAGAAAAAAAATGGTCAATATCTAATCCAATTATTTCTGGAAAAACAGAGATGTGTGAAGGCACAGAAGTTAAATTAGTTTCCTCTTCAGTTTCTGAAAAAGTAAATATTCAATGGATGTTGAATGGTGTTTTAGTGAGCAATAATGAAGAGATTATACTTAAGAATTTAACTGCGGGAAATCATGAGCTTGAATTGATTCATACAGCTAAAGCAGAATTCAAAAACCAATGTTTAAATCCAGAATTAAAGAAGTCTGTAGAAATTATTGTAAAGGAAAATGCTTCAGTGGATTTTAAATTCGAACAAGTAGGCGAAGCATTTTATCCTGAAACTAGTTTTCAAGTTTTAGCTCCCGAAAAGAATATTAAATACACTTGGTCAATAGATAATTTTACTTTCGAAGGAAACGAAATTGCTCATCTATTTAATAATAAAGGAAACTATCTAGTTCAATTATTGGCAGAAAATGAAAATGGTTGTAGTTCAACTGAAATTAAAAATGTTGAAATTAGTATAGATTACAATTTACTTGCACCTAATTCATTTAGCCCTAACTTTGATGGAATAAATGATGCTTTTATTCCTGAAGCATTAAAGTATTTGAATCTTCCTTTCAAGATGATTATTTACAGTCGTCAAAACAATATAGTTTTCCAAACAAATAGGGTTGATTTACATTGGGATGGACGAAATATGAACAATGGTGAAACATGTGGTCAAGGAGCTTATCTTTGGATAGTAGAACTCACGAATAAAGAGGGCGAGCTTGAGAAATACAGTGGAACAATTACATTATTGAAATAAAATAACGAAACACGAATGACAATTATAAAGAAGCTAATTATGATGGGAATCCTTGCGATTCCCTTCATGTTTTTAACCAAAATGGCTAAAGCGCAGGATTATTCCAAAATGCCAATTGAAGTTCAGGCTCAAATGAGTCAGAACAAATCAGAAGGCAAGGATTTACTAAGCGGAATTTATGTTCATTATGAATTACAATTTGGTGGAGTAGAAAACTTCGAAAGTTCAAATAAACTTCAAGAAATATTAAGTACAAATTTAGAGTCTGTAAATTATTTTTATAATGATTTAAACAAACACGTTAGTTTTGTTTGTGAAGCGAAGTATGATTTAAAAGCATTAAAATCGTTTCTTAAAAATGAAAATATTGAGATTAATCATCTTCATAAGCAAGTATATTCTTTAGAGAAATAATTCAAAATAATTTAAGACTTCGAAATGAAAAACATATATACTAAATTTATATTATTAACTTGTTTTATCACAAGTTATTCAATTTCATTCTCACAAACCGATAATCCATGTGGAGCACCATTGCTTACTGTAAATTCAAACTGTGTTTTTACTGGAGGAAATTTACCAGCATCAGCTACTGGGACAACAGGAATTCCTGCACCAGGTTGTGCTAATTATCCTGCTGCCGGTGATGATGTTTGGTATCAAGTTACTGTTCCTACCAATGGAAGCTTAACTATTGACATGAATACTGGTTCGCTTACCGATATGGGTATGGCATGGTATACGGGTACTTGTAGTTCAATGACTTTATTGGCTTGTAATGATGATGGAAGTGCTAATGGATTAATGCCTTTGCTTTCCAGCACTTCTTTAACCCCAGGAGCTACTATTTGGGTGCGCCTTTGGGAATTTGGTGCAGATGCAAGTGGAACTTTTTCAATTTGTGCTACCTCACCAAATCCTCCCACACCTTGTACTGGAGGAGCAAATAACTCTTGCGCAACAGCTGATCCATTTTGTACTGGTACTGCTTATAATTATTGTAATACTACTGGAGTAACTGGTGCAGGTACTTTCGGGTGTTTATTTTCTACTCCCAATCCTATGTGGATGTACATTAATATTCAAACAGGAGGTAATATAGATATTCTCATTGAGCAATTCACAACTGCTGGAACTCCAATTGATGTGGATTTTGCCCTTTATGGTCCGTACTCATCATTAGCTGCTGCATGTCCAATAACTGGAACAACTCCTCAGGTCGACTGTTCTTTCTCCGCTGCCCCAACGGAAACCGCTAATATTACAGGTGCTACTGCAGGTCAATTTTACATGCTATTAATTACGAATTATAACGGACAAGCTGGATACATTGAATTTTCACAAACCGGTGGTAGTGGTGCTTCCAATTGTAATATCGTAAATCCTACCTGTTCTTCAACAGCTGTAGGTACTAATCCTGTTTGTAATGGTGGTGATGGCACCATATTAGTATCTGCCACTGGTGGAGTCGCTAATTTTAATGTAAGTTGGTCAGGTACTGAAACTGGAAATCCTGGTGGAAGTGAAATGAATGCAATAGGAGGAACTTATACTATTCCTAGTCTTTCTCCAGGAAATTATACCGTTACAGTTACGGATAATACTGGATGTGTATCTACTAATAGTGTAACCATTGGTAATCCAACTGTGGTAACAGCAACAGAATCTCATACAAATCCTTTATGTTTTGGAGGAACTACTACAGCAACAATTACTGCCTCTGGTGGTACAGCCCCCTATAATGTTAGCTGGACAGGAACTACTTCTGGTAATCCTGTAGGAAATGAAATTGCGGCCTCAGGTGGAACTTATAATATGACTGGATTAGGTGCAGGTACATATAATGTCACTGTAACTGGAACTGGTGGTTGTACAGCTACAACTACTGTTGTGGTAACAGTTCCAACTCAAACAACCGCATCAAATACTCCAACTCATGTAACATGTTCTGGTTTAACAAATGGTTCAGCTATCATAACTGCTACAGGAGGAACCGCTCCATACAATGTTAGCTGGACAGGAACTACTTCAGGTAATCCTATTGGAAATGAAATAACCGCATCAGGTGGAACTTACAATATGACTGGATTAGGCGCAGGAACATATAATGTTACTGTTACTAATGCTAATGGTTGTGCTGCAACTACTACAGTTACTATAAATCCAGGTGTTGTTATTGATGCTAATATCACACCTATAGCGGCCCAATGTTTAACTGGAAATTCATTTAGTTTTTCTGGATCTACCTCAACTATTTCTAGTGGATCAATTACCTCTTATAGTTGGAATTTTGGAGCTGGCGCATCTCCTGCAACAGGAACGGGCGTAAATCCTCCAGCAGTTACCTATAGTGCTGCAGGTACCTCTACTGTGACATTAACCGTTGCCAATGGTACCTGTACTAATGTAGAAACTTTAAATATTACTATAAATGCTAATCCAACTATTTCTACACTACCTACACAAGTTGCTTGTAACGGTGGTTCAACAGGATCAATTGCAGTTACTGGTTCAGGTGCAACTGCAGGATATAATGTAAGCTGGACTGGAACAACAACTGGAAATCCGGTAGGAAATGAAATCGCTGCCTCTGGTGGAACCTTTAATATGACAGGTTTACCTGCAGGTTCATATACAATCACATTAACATCTGCGAATGGGTGTACTGCTACCGCAACAGTGCCAATTACGCAACCTACTTTACTTACTGCTTCAGATATTGAAACGAATGTAGTTTGTAATGGTGGTTTAACGGGATCTGGATTAATAACCGGCTCGGGAGGAACAGCTCCATACAATGTAAGTTGGACAGGAACAACCACTGGAAATCCAGTGGGAACAGAAATTGCTGCTTCTGGCGGAACATTTAATATGACTGGTTTAGGTATTGGAACCTATAATGTCACAGTTACCGATTCACAAGGATGTACAGCAACGACTACCGTTAACATCACTCAAACTACAGCAATAACTTTAGTTCCATCATCTGTAAATGCAAATTGTGGTGTAAGTAATGGAACTGCAAGTGTCGTGGCATCTGGAGGAACAAATACTTTTTCATATGTATGGGCACCCGCTCCTGGAGGAGGACAAGGCACACCCAATGCTACAGGATTAGCTGCAGGAAGTTATACAGTTACTGTAACAGATGGAAATTTATGTACAGCAAACACCACTATCATCGTTGGATCTAATCTTGCTCCAATAGCAACATTGGTTTCGCAAGTAAATGTTTTATGTAATGGAGGATCTACAGGTTCTGCGATTGTATCTGCAACTGGAGGTTCACCTGGCTACAATGTAAGTTGGACAGGTCCTACAACTGGTAATCCAGCAGGAACGGAAATTGCAGCTTCTGGTGGAACTTTTAATATAACAGGAATGGCAGCTGGAGTTTATACAGTAACAGTTAGCGATGCTGGAACTTGTACTGCCGCAGTGAATATTACTATTACACAACCAACGCCAGTTGTTGCTTCTAATACAACCACCGCTGTTTTATGTTTTGGAGCAAACAATGGTACAGCAATTATTACGGGCTCAGGTGGTACTGCGCCTTATAACGTAAGTTGGAATGGAACTACTACAGGTAATCCTGCAGGAACTGAAATTGCTTCTTCAGGTGGAACATTTACTATTCCAGCATTAGGAGTAGGAACTTATAATGTTACAGTTACTGATGCTAATGGTTGTTCAGCTACAACTACCGCAACAGTTACGCAACCTACGGCAATTACTATTACAAGTGCCAATTCAATTAACGCGCTTTGTTTTGGGAACTGTAATGGTTCAGTTAATGCAACAGCAACAGGTGGAACTGGAACTTTAGTATTTAATTGGGTAACGGTAGGTACTGGAGCTAATCAAACTGGATTATGTGCAGGAAATTATAATTTGATTGTTACTGATGCAAACAATTGTTCAGCAAGTCAAACAGTGGTAGTTGGTCAACCTACAGTTTTATCTGCAACAACAACGGTTGTCAATGCTAATTGTGGTTCTGCAAATGGATTGGCAACAGTTGTACCTTCTGGTGGAATCGGTGGATATACTTTTAGCTGGGGAACTACTCCTGTTCAAACAGGAGCTACAGCAACAGGACTAATACCTGGTGTTTATAATATTACTGTGACTGATGCGAATCTTTGTACATCCACCACTACTGCTACTGTTGGAAATAATACCGCAGGTTCTGTGAATGTTATTACTAATAATAACGTTTCATGTTTCGGCGCTTCTGATGGTCAAATGACTGCAACAATGGTTGGTGGGGCTCCAACATTCACGTATAGTTGGAATACAACTCCAGCTCAAACAACAGCCACTGCTACTGGAGTTGGTCCGGGCACCTATACTGTTACTGTAACAGATTTTAATGGATGTATTGTTACTGGAACGACTACAGTGACAGAACCAACAGATTTGGTAGTATCAACATTAGCAACAGATGTAAGTTGTCCAGGTGGAAATGATGGTACGGTATCATCAACCATTACTGGAGGAACTTCGGCTTATGGAATTAGTTGGTCAAATGGACCAGTGTCAGGGAATATTACTGGATTGACTGCAAATACTTACACAATTACTGTAACCGATGGCAATGGTTGTATTGAAACGTCAACTTCTATTGTTAGTCAACCGGCTCCATTTGTAATTAATTTCAATACAGTTGATATCAATTGTAAGGATGATTGTACTGGTTCATCAGATGCAATTTTAACAGGAGGAACGCTTCCGTATAATTATGCGTGGAATGATGCCTTAACTCAAACTACACAAATGGCAAATTTCCTTTGTGATGGAACATATAATGTAATTATTACAGATGATAACGGATGTATTGCTACAGGAAATACAACGGTAAACGAACCTACTCAATTGGTATTAACAACAACTTCAATTAATGCAAATTGTGGACAGGCGGATGGGCAAGCATGTGTTGTAGCTTCTGGTGGAGCTGGTGGTTATACTTATCTTTGGAATACTGGTCAAACTATTTCATGTTTGAATAATATTCTTGCAGGAACTTATGTAGTTGATGTTACTGATGCAAATGGTTGTACAGAAACAGTATCAATTACTGTTCTAGACTTGAATGGACCTTCAGCAACTATTTTAGCACAAACAAACGTTTCATGCTTTGGATTATCTGATGGAACAGCAACAGTAGATATGGTAGGAGGAAGTGGATTCTTTACTGTACAATGGGATCCTACTGCTGGAAGTCAATCTACGCCTACTGCGTCTAATTTACCGGCAGGAACCTATGGTGTAACTATTACAGATGCTCTTGGATGTAACGCATCTACTTCTGTAATTATTACTGAGCCAAATGATATAGTTTATATTCCGACTTCAACTGATCCTTCTTGTTATAATTATTGTGACGGGATTATCAGTATTGCTGTTGCAGGAGGTACTACGCCATATACTTATTCATGGTTTGATGCCTTAATCGCGCCTATAGGAATAAATAGTAATTCTGTTTCTAGTTTATGCGATGGTAGTTATAGCTTGGTTTTATCAGATGCAAATGGATGTACTGAAAATATCAATTATACAATTACAGAGCCAGTTCAAATTACAGGTGTTACAGTTTCTGATAACGTAACTTGTAATGGTGCTTGCAATGGGAATTCTGATATGAATGTGGCAACTGGTTTTGCGCCATATTCATTTTTATGGAATGATCCTTCTGGACAAACAACGCAAACTGCAACCAATCTTTGCGCAGGAACTTATGATGTTCTAGTAACAGATGATAATGGTTGTTTTGAAACTTTTACATCTACAATCACTGAGCCTCCATTATTGACGAGCTCTATTACTGTTTTTGGTAATGTTTCTTGCTCTGGATCTTGTGATGGATTTGCACAAATAGATTTTGTAGGTGGAGTTGCTCCTTATCAAATTCTATGGAGTAATGGATCAAGCAATCAAGTGGCAACCAATCTTTGTTCAGGTTCTTATGATGTAACAGTAACAGATGCGAATGGTTGTACTTCATTAAGTACAATTGTTATTACCACTCCAAATCCTCTAGTATTAGTTGAAAGCCAAGTAAACTTATTATGTAATGATGTTTGTATTGGCGAAGCTAGTGTAGTTGCAAGTGGAGGAACTACTCCTTACAATTACCAATGGAACAATCCAACATTTGATACGAATCCAGAAATTTTAAATCAATGTGCTGGAACCTATACTGTATTAGTTACAGATGATAACGGCTGTACAGCGTCATCAATAGTTACAATTACAGAACCGGTTGCTCTTGATTTTACATATGTTTCACAAAATTCAAATTGTAATCAAGCAAATGGCCAAATCTGTACCAATCAAATGGGAGGCGTTGCACCATTCTTTTATCAATGGGATGATCCCTTTCTTCAAACTTCCGCTTGTGCATTTAATATTACAGCCGGTTGTTATAATCTAACTTTAACAGATGGAAATGGTTGCGTGAAAGATTCTTTGATTTGTATCAATGATATCGCTGGCCCAACAATTAATCTAGTAAGTTTTACTGATGTAACTTGTCAAGGAGCGAACGATGGTACTATAGCAGTTGCAGTGAGTGGCGGAGTAGGTGCCTTGACAATTGAATGGTATGATGGAGCAAATACACTCATACCAACATTTACGAATTTGACTTCTGTTAATAATTTGAATGGAGATACATATGGCGTTACTGTAACCGATACTGCAGGGTGTTTAATTTCATTGACTCAATTTATTTTTGAGCCAAATTCAGTTTTTGCTGCAGTCACTGCAACTACCCAACCTTTATGTTTTGGTGGTTGTGATGGAACAGCCACTGTTTCTGCTAGTGGTGGAGATGGAAATTACACTTACCTATGGAATGCAGGATCAGCTTCTACAGTTGCTAATAATTCTGGCCTTTGTGTTGGCCCTGTTTCAGTAACAGTTTCTGATGGAAATGGTTGTTCATTTACAACTAGTGCAACTATTACTCAGCCAACTTTAATAACAGCAAATACAACTTCAGCTACTAATGTAACTTGTTTTGGTTTCTGTAATGGTTCGGTGATAGTTTCTGCTAATGGTGCAACTCCACCCTACACTTATAATTGGACATTAGGAGCGAGCACAGGCCCAACAGCAACCAATCTTTGTCCCAATTCTTATACTACCGTTATTACTGACGCAAATGGATGTTTCACTGCTTTGATTAATAACATTAGTGAGCCTGGTCAATTAGTAATAGCAACATCAACAGTTAATTCAACCTGTACTCAATGTAATGGTGAAGCTACAGCAATTGTAAGTGGGGGAACAGCTCCATTTAATTACCAATGGTCTTCAGGAGCAAGTTTAACAACAGCGGCTAATTCTGGTTTATGTCCAGGAGCGCATACAATAAACATTACTGATGGAAATGGTTGTACCATTTCTGGAAGTGCAACGGTTATTGATGAGGCAGGACCAACCATTACCGGAATGAATTTTACTCAACCTTTATGTTCAGGATTGAGTAATGGAACTGCAACGGTAAACACTAATGGTGGAATTGGACAAATTATTTATGATTGGAATGACCCTGCATCACAAAATACACAAACTGCTTTTGGATTAATTACAGGAAATTATTGTGTAAGTATTCAAGATCAAAATGGTTGTCCCGCCTCGCAATGTATAAATGTAACGCAACCGAATCCACTTAATGCAATTGGTGATTTGGATGCAACTATTTGCTTTGGTGATTCAACACAAGTTTGGGCTAGTGGACAAGGAGGAACAGCTCCATATACAATAAATTGGAGTACCGCAGGTATGAGCGGAACAGGCCCAATAATGGTTTATCCTGCTGTATCAACAAATTATTGCTTCAATGTTACAGATGTAAATGGATGTGCGTCTCCCAATGAATGTATTGTAATTACGGTTACACCGCCATTAACAATGACGTTAACACCTCCATCTGAAATTTGTGATCAAGGATCCATTTCAGTTGTTGCTAACGCATCAGGAGGAAATAGTGGGCCTTATACGTTCACATGGACAGATGATAATGGAAATCCAATTACTTCAACACAAACAGGAAACTCATCAACGATTGTTGTGAGCCCTACCGTGGCAACTTGGTATTATGTAACACTAACAGATGGCTGCACAACACCAATAACTGATTCAACATTAATTTCTGTTAATGCATTGCCAGTATTATTTGTGAATGTGGTTGACGCAAATGGTTGCGAGCCTTTCACTGCTCAATTCATCGTGAACTCGGATATCGGAGTAACTTATGATTACGATTTCCAATGTGATGGAACTATTGATTTAGCCAATACAACAAATACCAACCCGACTTCTACTTATCCATTAGCAGGAACTTATGATGTTTGTGTAACAGTTACCTCTGCAGATGGTTGTTCAACGACCTCAAGTAATATTGGTATGGTTACTGTTTTTCCTGTACCTGTTGCTGACTTTACTTTTAGTCCAACTACAGCCACTATCTTATCTCCAATTATTGATTTTACCAATACAACAGCAGGTGGCTCTACTTATAGTTGGGATTTTGGTGATGGAAATATTTTACCGGCAGGAAGTGGAAATATTGCCAATGGAACGCATAGTGGAACTACAAGTGGTACATATATGAATCCAACTCATATTTATGGTGATACTGGAACATATACAATTACATTAACAGCCACTAATCAATTCGGATGTACCGATGTTATTTCTTACAATATTATTATCGAAGGTGAATATGTAATTTATGTTCCGAATTCATTCACACCAGATGGTGATGGTATTAATGATGATTTTTTCCCTCAAGGAATAGGAATTGATAGAGATAATTTCAAATTTATGATATTTAATAGATGGGGTGAATTGATTTTTGAGACTGAAAATCCAGATAATCATTGGGATGGAAAATATAAAGGAATTTTATCTCAAACGGATGTTTACGTTTGGAAAATTCAAACGAGAGACGAAAAAAACCTACCTCATGATCATATAGGCCATGTGACACTATTAAAATAAATAAATACGGATTCACTTATGTTAAAAAAAGGAAGGCATAGGCTTTCCTTTTTTTAGTCTAATATTTTTTAATCTATTGCATACCTTTGAAATCAATGATTATCTTTAAATAATTAAACATCTAAAAACAACCTTTTATGAATACTATCGTCCTAATTAACATGAAAAAGATCTTTTTTACTCTGGCTTTTTTTAGTTTGATAACGGGAAGCTTTGCCGCTAATATTGGAATTGGACCCGATAAGTTTGTTCAATTTTATGTTTCTTCACTTGAAAATCGTGAAAAAGCAACTGAACTAAATGAGTTTTTGAAATCCAAGGATGGTATTAAAATAAGTAGAGTTGATTCTCATAGCAAGATTGTTTTTGTCATTTTTAATGCTGATAAAAATTATACAGAGTCAGATTTTACAAATTGGATGAATGAAAAAGGTTATACCTTTTCTTG
>JBIPLT010000390.1:0-3501 GCA_044368255.1 Flavobacteriales bacterium | reverse complement strand
ATTACACTTGTTTATATTTCGTTGAATTCATATTCTCAAGGAAATACTTGTGCATTAGCAACTCCAATAACCTTAAATGGTGCTTGTCTTTCAGGAACAATTAATGATGTTACGGCTAACAATCCTTTGCCTAGTTGTGGAACAACAGCACAAGAAGGTTGGTATACTTTTACATTAGCTTCTGCCACAACGGTGACAATAAGTTGTACAAATGCTTCAAGAAATTTAGCAATTCAATTAATTCAGGGCGCTTGTCCTGGCACACAAGTTAGCTGCACCAATAACCTAGGTCCTGGTGCAGGAACAGAAACAGTAACTTCCGCTTTAGCTGCTGGTGTTTATTATATAAAAATTTTAAACATTGGAGCTGGTGCTAGTATGGCAATTTCTAATTTTTGTTTAACCACATCTGTTGCTCCAACAAATGATAATTGCACAGGTGCAGTAGGATTGACAGTTAATCCTACACAAACTTGTACTTCTGTTACTGCTGGAACCATTGCTAATTCAACTGCTTCATCACAGGGAATTGGTGGGTGTGGAGGAACGGCAGATGATGATGTGTGGTTCAGTTTTACTGCCACCAATTCTTCCCATGATATCAGTTTATTAAATGTGGTAGGTTCAACTACCGATTTATATCATTCACTTTGGACAGGTACTTGCCCAACGCTAACTTTGGTTGCTGGAACTTGTAGCGATCCGAATTCACAAACTGTAACAGGGCTAACTGTTGGTCAAACCTATTTTCTTAGAGTTTATACTTGGACTTCAACAGCAGGACAAACTAGCACATTTAATGTTTGTATTGGAACTCCTCCTGCCGCTCCTTCAAATGATGAACCCTGTTCTGCTACTCCTTTAACTGTTGGAACGTCGTGTTCATATACAGCTTCTACTACATCAAACTCTACTTCTTCATCAGGGGCACCGGCTCCTGGTTGTGCTGGATTTTCTGGAAGTGATGTTTGGTTTTCTGTCGTTGTTCCAGCTTCTGGGGCGATTACTTTTGATTCAAACACAGGTGTAATTACAGACGGTGGAATGGCTATTTATAGAGGGACTTGTGGTTCGTTAACTTTAATTGAATGTGATGATGATGATAGTAATAATGGTGCAATGTCAATGATTGCAGCCACAGGTTTAATTCCAGGCGAAACTATTTGGATTAGATTTTGGGAGTTTTTAGGTGATAATAATGGTACCTTTTCCATTTGTGCTTATAATCCTTGCCCTCCTTGTACTGGAGCCCCAACTGGTGGTTCTGCAACGGCTTCACCAACAAATACTACTTGTGCTGCTACAACTACCACCTTATCATTAACTGGGTCATCCACCGGATGTGGTTTTTCATATCAATGGCAATCCTCACCTAATAATTCAACCTGGATAAATATTACCGGTGCTACTTCTGCTACATATTCAACCACTATTTCTGCAACCACTTATTTTAGATGTGTTATTACATGTATTGCAACTGGTAATGTGGCTAATTCTAATAGTCAAATGGTAACTACTTCCGCAACGCCTCCCGCTAATGACGAACCTTGTAATGCTACTCCGATAACTGTGGGTTCATCATGTACATTTGCGAGCTATACCACTTCATGTGCTTCTAGTTCTGCTGCTGTACCCGCTATACCTGACCCAGGATGTGCATTTTATAGTGGAGGTGACGTTTGGTTTACTGCCGTTGTTCCATCGGGAGGATCTTTAACTTTTGATTCAAATACTGGAGGTATTTTAGATGCTGGAATGGCTATTTATACAGGAACATGTTCAAATTTGGCGCTATTTTCCTGTAATGATGATGGAAGTGCCAATGGCGCTATGCCGATGATCGAAGCAACGGGATTAACTCCAGGTTCAACCGTTTTCATTCGTTTTTGGGAATATGGAAACGATAGTCCAGGAACATTCTCATTATGTATTTATGATCCTTGCCCTCCATGTTCTGGCGCTCCAGTTGCTTCAGCGGCATCTGCATCTCCAGCGATTACTTCTTGTGGGGCACCTAATACAACTTTGTCTTTAGCTCCTGCTTTTGGTTGTACAAATAATTTTCAATGGCAATCTTCTCCCGATAATGTTACCTGGACAAATATTTCTGGTGCTACCACTACTACGTTAACTATACCCGTTACTACTGCAACCTATTTTAGATGTGTGGTGAGTTGTATCCTTAGTGGATTGAGTACACCATCATCAAGTACATTTGTTAACACGTCCATTGCTAATACATGTAGTTTTACTGTTTCAACTCCTGCTTATGTACCAGATGCAGCATACACAGCTGGAACATTATTGACTTTCCCAGATGATCAAATGTCAGCTGTGTTGCCAATTGGTTTCAATTTTTGTTTCATGGGAACAACGTACACTAATTTCATTGTTTCGTCAAATGCATTCATTTCTTTTAACACAGCTAATTCTGGTGGTTATTCAAGTTATACACCCGTTGCCATTCCTTCTGCTACTCCTACAGAAATATTGAATTCTATTATGTTTCCTTGGCATGATGTGGATCCAAGTGTTGGTACCTCTAGTGATATTCGATATATTACTTTAGGAACTGCTCCTAATAGAAAACTAGTGGTAAACTTTTCAATTGTACCGATGTTCTCCTGTAATTCGAATTTATTTACTGCTCAAGTTGTATTAAATGAAACAACCAATATTATTGAAACCTATATTCAAGATAAACCCGTTTGCTCAACTTGGGTTGGTGGTAGAGCAGTTCATGGAATTAATGGTCCTGATGGTTGTAGTGGAGTAACTGTACCAGGCAGAAATAATACGGTTTGGACAGTTACCAATGATGCAAAAATGTTTACTCCTACGGGTTGTTGTAATCCGCCTTTACCTGCCGAATTAACTACTTTCGAAGGCACTCAAATTTCAAAGAGTTTGAATAAATTAAATTGGACAGCATTATCAGAAACAAATTTGGACAAATACATAATTGAAAAATCTGAAAATGGAATGGATTTTGAATATTTAGGTGAACGAAATGCCAGTGGTAATTCATCTACAGCAAGAAGTTACGCTATTGAAGACAATAGACCATTTGATCGAGTTTCTTATTACCGATTGAAACAAGTAGATTTTAATGGTGATGAGCATTTATCTAATACCATTGCCATCAATAATTCAGAATGGTCTGGTTTTGCAGTTTTAAATTTATTTCCAAACCCTTCCAACGGAATAGTAAATTCTGAAATTTATGCTTCAGAAGATTTATCGTTTACTTTAGAAGTTCGTGATATTAGTGGTAGAATTGTAAAATCTACTATTCATGAATTAACTCAAGGAGGTAATATCAACAAGTACGATTTAACCACAATGGACGCTGGAATTTATATTTTCACATTCATCGATAATCATTCAGGTAAAACCACCACTATTCGATTCACGAAAGAATAATATTCATTAATTGACTTCATGAGCCTGAATGAGATTAGATCTTATTCAGGCTTTTTCGTTGAAGGTTAAACCGAAATA
>JBIPLT010000296.1:0-3502 GCA_044368255.1 Flavobacteriales bacterium | reverse complement strand
TGAAGAAAATATTTCATATGGAAAACCGAATGCCACAAAAGATGAAATTAAAGAGGCGGCTCGCAAAGCGAATGCATTGGAATTTATCGAGAGATTTCCTGATAAATTCAATACTATAGTTGGAGAAAGAGGAATTCAGCTTTCAGGTGGGCAAAGACAAAGAATTGCCATTGCCCGTGCGGTTTTAAAAGATCCTTCTATATTGATTTTAGATGAAGCCACGAGTTCACTCGACTCAGAAAGCGAAAGATTAGTGCAAGAAGCTTTGGAGAAATTAATGCGGGGAAGAACCAGTTTTGTGATTGCTCATCGACTTTCTACCGTAAAAAATGCCGATATTATTTTAGTAATTGAGAATGGAGTTTTGGTAGAAGCAGGAAAACACGATCAGTTAGTTCAGAATGAAAACGGACTTTATAAAAAATTGAGTTCGTTGCAGTTTGTGGAGCATTAACCCTAAATTAAGCTCTAAGTATTTTTTAGCTTTTTAAACGATATTTTTTTCAATTGAACATTTTTCAGCTGAATTTTCCCTTCAATTATCCCGAACCCCTCAAATGGATCATTCTTGTTGAGGTAAGGCGCATCCAAATCGGCCATTTTGCATAGAGAAGCAAGCACAGAAGCTGTAGAAACTCCCAATGAAGATTCCGACATGCAACCAAGCAACTTCATCATTTTTTTATCTTCAGCAAAGTCCAACATTTTTTTTGCTTGAAATAAACCTCCGCATTTCATCAACTTCACATTCACTCCTGAATAAGCTTCGTGAAATTGAACTAAATCTTCGAACAAACAAATAGATTCATCGGCAATGATAGGTAAAGGCGTTCGCTGTTTCAACCAATAATGTCCTTCATGATCCATGTCTTTCAGAGGTTGTTCGATTAAAACACAATCTATTTTTTCTAATTTACCAATGAGAGAAATAGCTTCTTCTTTTTTTAGATAACCCTGATTAATATCAATACAAAAAGGTAAATCGGTTTTATTTCGAATGGCTTTTACAAATTCAAAATCATCCTCCGAACCGGTGAGTTTTAGTTTAAGATGAGAGAAATGTTTAGCCAGAATTAATTTCTCCTCTAAAAAATCAAAATCATTTTTGGTGAGGGTGAGGGTTAAATCCGGTTTTTCATTGGAAGATTCAAAAAAATCAGATAAAGTTTTTCCTTTAGAAGCAACATGCCAATTTAAAATAGCCGATTGCAAGGCAGCCGAAGCACTAGGATTTTTATTTGAAAATGGAATATTTTCAGGTTTCTCAAAAGGGTCCCGATAACTATCGGGATTCGTGATTGATTCTAAAGTCTCTTCATACTGTTGTTCCACCCATTTTTTTACCGAATCAAAAGTTTCTTTTCGATAGGGTGGAAGGGAAGCTTCACCGTAGGCAATAATTTCCTCGTGCTCGATTTTTACAAAAGCTAAATTCGTTCCTGTTCGCGTTCCATGCGCCAGGGCAAACGGACGAATAAATTCAAGGAAATAGGGTTGTACAGTTAATTTCACCATACAAATATCAGTTGATTAAGTAGTTGATTTTGGACATTTGATAAAAGTGATGAACAATCGAAAGTAAAATAAAAAGCTTGAAACCGTTTTTACAACGAATTTACCGCGTAATTTTGTTATATGTTAGAAGATTTAGAAAAACGCATTGTTGACGATTACCATAAAGTAACCAAAAAGGTGAAAGGAAGTGGTAAAATGATGCGTGAATCATTTAAAAAGAACAAAGTTGTTGCCAAAGAACTTGGTCATAATGCAAAGCAAGCCTTAGAAGATTTGCAATCGGGAAAAGTATTTGTGGATGATGAAGCAGCAAAAAATTTAAAAAATTCGGTTTTGGATAGCTTGAAAGCAGCTGGGATGACAGGTATTTTCATGTTGCCGGGCGGATTGATTGGCTTGGTAGCTCTTCGTAAAGTTCTCAAGCGAAAAGAGGCGAAAATGTTGGGGATTCAGAATCTTTTAACTCTAACCATTGAAGAATCTGAAAAAGCAACCGAAGAAAAGAAACCTTCAACCGAAGAAGAATAAGTGATTTTGGATTGCTTTTTGCTAATAATATTCCAATCTTAACGTTTACTTTAAAATAATTAATGCTTGCATTCCGAAAATATATTATGATTTTGCTTTTTATCGGATGTGCGAATTTACTTTTTGCTCAATCAGATTCTGTGATCATCAAAGGAAAAGTGACCGATAGGGATAATCCCTATGTTTGGATTCCCTGTATGGCGATTAACAAATCCACAGGAAAAGGAATTTTCGGAGACAATGGTGGAAGATTTACCCTTCGAATAAAAAAAACAGATACTTTAATTATAAATGCCACTGGATACATTCAACAAAAATTTTGCTTTAAAGATTCAACTAAGAAAAATTATACCCTTAACGTAGAATTGACCAAAAAACCCATCGAGTTAAAAGCTGTAGAAGTAAAACCAGAACGTGAACTACTCACCATTGAAGAAGAATTAAAAACGCTAAAAAAAGAAGAGGTTAATACAGTAACGGGAATAAATGTAGCTGTTAGTCCAATTACTGCATTGTACGAACGATTCAGTAAAATCGGGAAACAAAAAAACCTTGTTGCTGAAATGGAGTATGAAGATAAGCGTGAAGAATTGATGAAAGAATTATTATCTAAATATGTGCGTTATGATATCATCGATTTAAAAGATGAAGAATTTGATGCATTTATTGATTTTTTAGCTTTACCGGATGAATTTATTCAACATGCCGAGCAATATGATTTAATCATGGCGATTAAATATCGTTATGAGGTTTTTGAGGCGAGGAAATAATTAGCTAATTAGCGAATGTGATAATTAGCCAATGAAATTCATAGAAAATGATTATTTCGTTTAATATAATGGTTCATAGTTCAAAATAATTTCCTCTTTTTGAATCATCATATAAATTGTATCTTTTGCTTTCTCATTATGTAAAACTAATTAAATTAAACTATCATTCCATTGCCTCCAATAAACAAATTCATTATATTATTTGTCATGTCTTAAAACATAAGATTTATATGAATCTTCATTTGTGATTTCACTTAAATATAATTCTGCACTAGAGAGAGCATTACTTGGATAAGATTTCAACTCAAAAGTTCTTCCATTTTTTAATTTAAAAGTTCCTAGTTCGATTGAGTTAGCATCAAATAAAGTAAAAACAATTAAACTAATTAGATAAAAAAACCACCAATGATAAAAAGCCAAAATAAAGAGGCTTTAATCATAGATTTTAATTGTCTTTTTTGATTTTCTTTCATTTATAAAAACATAATTTCATCCTTCGATAAGCTCGTGCCTCAGTTACTCCTTTCAGTCGTGAAAGAGTTCTCAGGATGACAGAAACTAACTAAACTAACTAAACTAACTAAACTAACTAAACTAACTAAACTAACTAAACTAACTAAACTAACTAAACTAACTAAACTAACTAAACTAACTAAACTAACTAAACCAACAAAACCAACAAAACCAAC
>JBIPLT010000086.1:0-11127 GCA_044368255.1 Flavobacteriales bacterium | reverse complement strand
GGATGCTCATGCATTTCGATTACATCTGGTGCATGAA
Organism: Flavobacteriales bacterium; assembly: GCA_044368255.1. Taxonomy (GTDB): domain Bacteria; phylum Bacteroidota; class Bacteroidia; order Flavobacteriales_D; family UBA2798; genus CAMBFX01. Next base: position 11,090 of record JBIPLT010000086.1, on the reverse strand, counting down.
CGATTTCGAATGTATTTTCGGAAGCGTTATTATTTTTTAATTCGGCTTTGATTTTTGTTTCATCACCAATCAATACAATAGTAGCATTAGAAGGTAATGACTCCTTGGCCAACAACGCACCTTTTACGGTGGCTGCCGGTGCAAAATCACCGCCCATTGTATCAAGCCCGAGTTTCATCTCGTTTTGATTTGTATTTGTGATGTAATCAATCCTTAATTTAAAAATGCATTAAGCTGCAACAGAATTGTCGATGACAACCTTGCCTTTGTAATACATTTTGTTTTCGTGCCAGTAAGCTCTATGCATTAAATGAGCTTCACCAGTAGTAGCACAAATCGCCACGTTAGCTGCAGTAGCTTTATAGTGAGTTCTTCTTTTATCTCTCCTCGTTTTGGAGTGTTTTCTCTTAGGATTAGGCATTTTACTTTTATTTTAAATTAAACAACAACTTCTTAATTAAATTTTATATTCTTGAGCAAGTCCCAACGCGGATCATCTTTTTTATCTTCTTCCTTTGGTTGGTATTTTTCTAGGTTTTTGAGAATTTCAGGATCACATTTTCCTTCTTCGTGTACTCTACGAAAAGGCAAATTGAGAATAATCAATTCAAAAATCTTTTGACCCAATTTCAATTCATGTTCGTTATGTTCAAGAACGATTATTTCATCATCATCGATGGGTTCGTCACTGAATTTGATATAGAATTTATCATTGGCAGAAAATTCAAGGTTGAAAGGTTCAGAACATCTATCGCATGAAACATTTATTGTTCCTTCAATTTTTAATTCTAAAATCATCATAATCGTTTGCTTTTCGAGCAATGCGGTTACATGAAGCTTTCCGTTTGAAATTTCAGATTCCTCAAAACATGCAAAGAACTTTTCATCCACCTCAAAATCAAATTTGTGGTTACCGACCTTAAGTCCCGAAAAGGGAATTGTATATTGGTTTAAGTATTTCACAAAATCATTTAATGAAAATGAGGGATGCAAAAGTAAAAAAATCTATCAAAATATGGCAAAAAAAGATGAAAACTGATCAGTTTTGGCCTTTTTCCGGTGCAATTTGCTGCTTCAGAGGATTGGCGGTTATTTCCTTTTGAAACTTGCGATTAAGGTAAATATCTGTTGCTAAATATATTGCGTTTCGGAAAGAGGATTCATCGCAGGTTCCTTTTCCCACTAAATCATATCCTGTTCCATGGTCGGGTGAAGTGCGAACTATGGGTAAACCCGCAGTATAATTTACTCCTGAACCAAAAGATAAGGTTTTGAAAGGGATAAGTCCTTGATCGTGATACATGGCCAAAATGCCATCAAAATTTTTATAATTTCCAGATCCAAAAAATCCATCTGCAGAATATGGTCCCAATGCTAAAATTCCTTCTGCTTTTAAAGATAAAACTGCTGGTTCGATGATGTTTTTATCCTCTTCCCCAATTAATCCGTTATCTCCTGCATGTGGATTTAGTCCTAAGACGGCAATTTTTGGCTTACGAATTCCAAAATCACGAATTAAACTTTGATTTAGGATTCTAGCCACATTACTAATTTTATCCTTAGTGATATTTTGAGAAATCTGATTGACGGGAATATGCCCAGTTACTACTCCTATTCTTAAATCATCGCTCACCATCAACATCAATGCGTCATTTACATTCGACATTTTAGCCAAATATTCGGTGTGTCCTGGAAAGTTAAATCTCTCTGATTGGATATTTTGTTTATTGATTGGTGCAGTTACTAAAACATCAATTTTTCCTGCCGCTAAGTCTTTGGTTGCCGCTTCCAATGATCGAAGAGCATATTTCCCTCCTGTTTCATTGGATTGACCCATATTTACCACTACTTCTTCATTCCAAACATTTACCAAATTCGGTTTACGTAATTTAATTTCCTCGGCAGAATTCACCATATTGAAACTAAAATCATTCAAGTTCATGTTTTTACGGTAATAGCCAGCAATTTTACTGGAACCATAAACCACGGTTGTATAAGCCTGCTGAAATAAAGGATCGGATAATGTTTTTATAATGATTTCCATTCCAATACCATTGATATCTCCACAAGAAATTCCAATTCTAATGCTTTCTCTATCTGCGCTCATGACTTTACGATTATTTATTGCAAATGTAATGGAATGTCCAGTTACCAAAAATAAATATTTACTACCGTTACTCCTTTTAGTTGACTTTTTTCTCTATTAAAGAAAATAAATGAAGTAATTTAGTGTTCTATTTTAAATGGAAATTCATGCGGTTTAGGTTATTGATTTTAGTATTAACCCTTTTTATTAGTGGAAACTTATGGGCCACTCATAACCGCTTTGGAGATATTACCTATGAATACGCTGGAACCACGAACGCTCCTCAAAGGTATAAGGTAACTATACGTACCTGTACAAAATCGAGTAGCCCTGCCGATAGACCATTTTTAGAAATGCAATGGGGAGACGGAACCATTGATAGTTTGGCAAGGGATCAAATCATCATCATGGGATTGGACGTTCAACAAAATATTTATGTTGGGTTTCATAATTATCCAGGTCCAGGTTCCTATGAAATGACGGTTTTTGATGCCAACAGAAACCAAGGAATAATTAATATTCCTGGTTCCGTTAACGAGCCATTGTGTATTCAAACGAAACTTGTTATTTCTCCTTTTTTAACTCCAAATAATTCGGTTGCATTAGAGGAGTGTCCGTGCCCTGAATTTGCCTGTGTAGGTGTGGAATATTGTTACAGCCCTTCGGCACATGATATTGATGGTGATAGTTTGTCGTATGAATTAATTGCTTGTAAAGGGGATGAATGTGATCCCATTGGAGGATATGAATTTCCAAATGCATTTGGTGGTGTTTTAAACTTAGATCAAACAACTGGAACTTTATGTTGGAACTCACCCGTAATTGCTGGAGAATATAATATTGCGATAAAAATTCGTGAATGGAGAGAGATGCCTTCGGGAAGTTTTGTGGAAATGGGATGGGTGATTCGCGATATGCAAATTACTGTTATTGGCGATTGTAATAATAATCCTCCGGTTATTGCAGAAATTAACGACACCTGTATTATTGCAGGAGCCAGTATTTCTTTCCAGGTAAACGCAACCGATGTAAATGGTGATAATATTACCATCACAGAATTCGGACAACCATTTTCGGAAACTTCTAGTCCAGCCGATTTTATTCAAACCAATTCTTCTTCCAATGCTCAAGGCACATTTAGTTGGAGCACTAATTGTAGTCATGTAAGTAGTTTTTCTTATCCTGTATATTTTGTTGCAGAAGATGATGCAACACCAGCTTCTTTAACGGATATTAAAACGGTTTTTATTCGTGTTTTACCGCCTCCTATTCAAAATGTAGAGGTAATTCCATTGGGAAATACTATGAATGTTACTTGGTCACCTACTTCTTGTAACAATGCTGTTGGTTACAAAATTTATCGTAAGGTAGGAAATGGTCCGCCTACTTCTTCGGGGTGTTGTGATAGTGATGCGGCAGAACAAGCTGGTTTTAATTTAGTAGGAGATAACACTTCTATTAACGACACCACATTTTCTGATAACAGTGGTTTAACATTAGGAAATACATATTGTTATGTAGTTGTTGTTTATTTTGAAGATGGGGCCACCAGCTGCCCTTCGGAAGAAGATTGTGAACAATTGAAAATGGATGTTCCCATCATCACACATGTTTCGGTTGGAAATACTGATTTAGTTGCAGGAATTGATACTGTAAGATGGGTTCATCCTGCTGAGTTGGATACTGTGGTAAATTTTCCAGGTGATTACTATTATGAAGTTTATGTTTCACAAGGGTTCACTACTGCAAGCTCATTAATTTTTACATCAACGCCTACTACCTTCTTATTTCAACAACCAGAAGAATTAATTGTAGACAATAGTTTTTTTAATCCTTTAAACACTGACAATCTTCCTTATACTTATAAAGTGGTATTGTATAATACGGCAAGCACAATCGGACAAACCAATACTGCTTCTTCCATTTTTCTTAGCTTAACTCCAAATGATAATCAAATAGGATTATCCTGGCAAGAAAATGTTCCATGGAATAATATCTTGTATGAAGTGTTCAGAGAAAGTTCACCTGGTTCTGGAATTTGGAATTTAATTGGAAATTCAACTACACCAAATTATTTAGACACGGGATTAATTAATGGAGCCACTTATTGCTATCGGGTGAGAAGTGAAGGAAATTATTCTACCCCATTTATTCCTCAAACATTATACAATTGGTCGCAAGAAGAATGTTCTTCGCCAATAGATCAAACAGCACCTTGTCCGCCTCAATTATCGATTGATGCCAATTGTGATGTTCCAGAAAATTCGGTGGTTTGGAATAATCCGAATAATAATTGTGCGGATGATGTCATGCAATACAACGTATATTACACTCCAATTGAAGGTGAGCCTTTTGAATTGATAATGACATTTAATTCACCATTCGACACTAGTTTCATTCATGTGAATCAAGGTTCAATTGCTGGTTGCTATTATATCACTGCAGTGGATTCAGTTCAGTATAATAATGAATCTTTGCCTAGTAATATAGTTTGTACAGATAATTGTCCTTCTTATTGGTTGCCGAATATCTTTACACCGAATGGAGATGGAATTAATGATTTATTCATTCCTTTTCCCTACCAGTTTGTTGAGAGTGTAGAAATGAGAATATATAATCGTTGGGGACAATTAGTTTTTGAAACCACTAATCCAGATATTACGTGGAATGGAAAAAATATGGAGAATGGAGAAGTGCTTTCAGAAGGGGTTTATTATTACACGTGTTTAGTTAATACCATTCGATTAATCGGAACTGATCCTGTAGAATTAAATGGGTTTGTCCATTTAATGATTGAAAATGGTCCCAATGAATAATTTAGAAATAGCAAATCAATGTTTACAGGAATCATCGAAACAACTGGAAAAATAATTTCCCTCCAAAAAGATCGAACTAATTTAATTTTAGAAATTTCTTCTTCATTTATTGAAGAAATAAAAGTGGATCAAAGCATCGCGCACAATGGTGTATGTTTAACTGTAGAAAAAATTAGTGTTTCTACAAAGCTCAACAACCAACTAACTTATTTCGTTTGTGCGATTGATGAAACTTTACAAAAAACGAATCTCAATGATTTAAAAATAGGTGATGAGGTGAATTTGGAAAGATGCATGCAAATGGGAGGAAGATTAGATGGACATATTGTGCAGGGGCATGTAGATGGAATTGCCAGCTGCAAAGAGATTATCGATTTTAATGGCAGTAAAGAATTTGTTTTTGAATATGATTCGAAAGAACATGTAACCGTTTCGAAGGGATCTGTTACAGTAAACGGGATTAGTTTAACGGTTGTTCAATCGGAAAAAAATAAATTTTCGGTTGCCATTATTCCTTACACATTAGAACATACCAATTTTAAAAATCTTAAAATGGGCGACCGAGTAAATATTGAATTTGATATCATTGGTAAATATGTACAACGAATGATGTCCGCTCATCTGAAATAATATTTCATGAACTTCTAAGCACTCAAGCAGCTGTTCGAAAAATGTGGCGAAAAAAATGAATTCCGAAAAGATTTAGGAAAAAATTTATTCAGAAATTAATCATTCAAGTTAACCGAGAATTTATTTTCCTTTATTACTTTACCATTTAAATAAATTATTTCTTGAATGGAAAGTTGTTTCCTTTTAATTTCCATATCTTCTATTACTCTTGGATCGGAAATATCAAAACAAGCATCATCTAAATAATGCATTCCTTCTAAATCACCGAATAACCATCTTCCTTCATGTAAATCATTTTTATAATTACCCACAGAAGTTAATTTCCCTTCAGGATCCCAATATCTCCAATAACCGGATTTCTCTCCATTCATGATTTCCCCTTCACTTTCTAATTTTCCGGTGGTGAGATGATAAGATTTCAGTCTGCCTGTTCGATCCTTGATGATTTGATTATTTTCATTGTCCCAATAATTCAAATAATATAAATCTTGCATTGAAATATTTACTTCTTGATAGCAATCGAACTTACTAATTTCTTTCAATACATAAGCTTCGGATTGTTTTTGTCCGTTGGCATACCATGATTCATAATAGCCAAAATGAAAGATAGAATCTTTTTCATTCTTTTCCTTTGGAAGAAAACCAGGTTCGTAATTGATTTGACGAATTAAATTACCGCCTTCATCATAAAATTTCCAAATTCCTAATCGAGAAACTTTTTTAATTCTTCCCTCCGCCGCTAACTGACCAGAAGGATAAAATTGCATTGAATAACAAGAATTGTAATTATGCGTTGAGTTTTCAGGAGATTTAGTACCGTTATTCTCATAGTAATTCCCAAATTTATAAAAAGAAGAATCTTCTATGGTATAAGAGTCTTTGAACTTAATATTTCCATCTTCAAAATAGGTAAACCAATCACCAATTTTATATCCATTTGAAACATTACCGATGTAGGAAGGTGAACCGTTGAAGTGATTGTACCTGTATTCTCCCACCATAATTCCCTCTTCGAAATTAATGTTGTATCGTTCTTTTTTATTGGGCGACCATTCTAAATACTTTCCATCATAAAAACCGTTTTTATAATGTGTTTTTTTTGATGGATCACCATTTTCATGAAAAGATTCATAGGCACCTTCTAATCTCCCATTCTGATATTCTCTTTTTGTGCTTATTCTTCCATTGCAATAATATTCTAAATTAATTCCGTGATACTCTCCATTTTCATAATTTTCTAATTCGCTCAAAAAATATCGGCCTTTTCTAAACAATCCTTTTTTCTTGGTAATCATAGGGTCCACAATATCTATACATGTTGACCATTTATCTGCTTGTTCAAAATCATATCTGCGTAATTCACCATGCAATTGCCCTTTATTAAAATGACTTACTTCATTTATTCTTCCTCTACGATTTTCTCTATCTACCCACTCTCCTTGTTCTAGTCCATTAACGTAAAATCCAGAATAAGACGATAAAACTTTTTTTCTAAAATTAAATCTTCTTCTGCTGTATCTACTATCAATCACTAATCTTTTTGAACTATAACCAAAACTTGGTGTTCCTCCAAAACTTCTTCCTCCATAATAATAACTGAACATTTTTATTTCATCATCCTTGATTTTAATTTTATTAGTCCTTTTTCCTTTAGTTACAAAAAACTCTTTGTATTTACCATTAAAGCGTTTATTGTTAACTATAAAAACTACAGAATCAATTTCAGTGGAATAACTGTTGTTATAAAAATAAAATGGTCCACGAAACAAATGTTTATAGGTTCTAATTTCAATTTCCTTATTTTTTCCTTTGTAGTTAATTTCGGTGATATAATAAATTTTAGAGGCGGTATCACTGGTAAATTCAAAATCATCCATCTCATCGAAATAAGTAGAATTTGTATAATTGAAACTCCGCTTTAAAACAGTTCCAGTTTCAGGATGTTTGTATGATATATCAATTATGCGAGTTCTATTTGAATCTTCATAACAATGATAATAAATAGAAATAGGAACCAATGTATCGGGATTCTTAATCTTATAATAATCTAAATCCAATGACTCCGAGCATAAATATTTTTCTTCATTATAATTGCGACTAAAAATTCTATTTCCGTTTTTCATTAAATTATGTAAAACCAAATTTCCGAGTGAATCATAACTAAAATAATTTTCAATAATCTGTATGGAATCATTTTCCCATTCTTCTTTCACTGTATAATTCCAACTAATTTTTCCGTCAAAATAATACGCTGTATCGCGAAGTGCAGTCTTCCCGAATTTATAAAGCTTACGGGTTAGTAATTGTCCGTTGGGATAATAAACTTCATGCCAACCGTTATAATAAGCCGTTTTTTTTCCATAGTTATAAGAATAATCTGTGTATTCTTTAATTATAGGTTCTCCGATACTATCTACCAATGAATACTGCGAGGATAGTTGGCCATTTGAATAATAAAATTTCCAGTTGCCAGAAATTTTATTTAAATGATAATAGCCTCTTCCCACTAATTTCATATTAGTAGTATCTGAACTAATCAAATTAAAATAACGATCATTTTTATTAATAAAAGCACGATACTTTCCTTCTCTGATGCCGTTTTTATACTCGATTGTTTCTAAAACTAGCCCATAATTATTTCGATATTTTTCATACCGCAACCCTAGATCCATTGAATGGCTACCAATATCTTTATGAGTTCTTCTCATCCATATTCCTTCTTTTTCATTGTTTACATATTTTCCCTTTTCAACAGCATAATCAACACCATCATAAAAAATGGCTTCTCCTTCTTTCTTATTCGATTTTAAAGTAAAAGTTGCTGCTACTTGTGCGGTGTCCCAATAGTAGTTTCCTCTTTTTTTAAAAAACCACATTTTCTTTTTGTATCTAGAAATTGGTGCATCATAAATAATATAATTTCCATCGGGTAATTCACCTGGATAAGGAACCAGTTCGTTTTCGCTATCGGATGCGCCAGGCATAGATTCATAATTATAATTATAGACGTATTCCTTGGAATAGGTATAAGGATAAACAAAATATTTTTCACCGTTCCATTGAACAGTTCTTACTTTCTCCTGCGAAAAAAGTAGGAATTGAAAAGCAAATAAAAATAAGAGAGACGTAAATAATTTTTTCATTTTGGGCAACTAAAATAGATAAAGATGAATTGTATTACCTTATAACAATTACAGCGTATTAAAAGTTACAGCTATAAAAACAAATCCGTGCAAATAGCGTCAATCATCAATAACCCTTGCGGCGTTGCTTGTAAAAATTGGTTATTGATTATTAAATAGTGATTGGTTTGATGTTTTTGAGATTGTTCTAATAAATTTTTTAACTTCTCTTTTCCGAAGTTCTTTTCAAATTGTTCTAGATCCAAACCTTTTACCATTCGTAATGAAATCATGATGGTTTCATTGATGCGATTATTTTCCGTCAAAGTTTCTTCCTCAAAATAATCCAAACCTTCCTCGATACCTTTCATATAATTCGTATTGTTGGAAACATTCCATCTACGAATGGTTCCGTCATAAGAATGCGCAGAGGGACCAAAACCTGAATATTTCTTTCCTTCCCAATAAGAAGTGTTGTGCTTTGATTCGAAATCAGGTTTTGAAAAATTAGAAACTTCATATTGAAAATATCCCTTCTTCGCTAAAAAATCGCGCATAAACAAAAACTGTTCTGAGGCCTGATCTTCGTCAATAGGTTTAATTTCTCCTTTGTTGAATCGATGTCCGAGTACAGTTTTTTTCTCTATTGTTAAACAATAGGCAGAAATATGCTGTGGATTTAATTGTACGGCTTGCATAAGGTTCTTTTCCCAATCAGATGCAGAAAGATTCGGAATTCCATAAATTAAATCAATAGTGATATTAGAAAAACCTATTTTTTGCGCATTTTGAACGCATTGGATGGCTTCATTTGCCGAATGTGAGCGATTCATCCAAATCAAATCTTCGTCTCTAAAAGACTGTATTCCGATACTTAATCTATTTATACCTGCTTCTTTTAATTCTTTAAGCTTCTCCTCCAATAAATCATCCGGATTTGCTTCAAGTGTAATTTCTACATCATCTTTGATTAAATAAGAATCATGAATCACTTTAAAAATTTTTTCTAATTGTAATTTAGATAAAACAGAAGGTGTTCCTCCGCCAAAGTAAATCGTTTCTAAAGGTTCTTTGATTTCTGATTTACGCAAAACTAGTTCGGTGCAAATGGCATTCACCATTCTATCCGCATAAGCGGTATCCGTACTGAAATGAAAATCGCAGTAATGACAGGCTTTGCGGCAGAAAGGAATATGGAGATATAAATGCAATCTATTTGGAGATTTGTTGATTTGGAGATTTAATGAATTAAAAGAAGATTTTGAATAAAATTAAGTATTTTTGGTTTACGTATGCAAAAGCAGATTGAATTCGATATTGATTTAAACATTTTTACTGCAAATGATTATGAAGTCGATGCGTATAACATTAATCTATTTGAGGAATATTCTTTCAATAAAGCCAAATTAATTGTTCATAAAGACTTTTTAGAAATAAAACAAAATGCAAAAACGTTTGTAATTCAAAAAAAGCTAATAATTAAATTTGATTGGATTGAAAAAAACAAATCCAGATTTATATTTGAAACAAGTGAAAAAATGCTTTTTATTCCACTCAAAAGAATTTATACCACACTCATAAAATTCAAATATTTGGATATGGAAAATGCAAAAACAGAAATGCTAAAATTCAACGAGCAATCTTCCACTTCATTAAATCAATAAATCTCCAAATCTTACTTGACACCAGTGCTTCCAAATCCTCCCGCTCCTCTAGTCGTTTCATTCAATACTTTTACTTCAGTAAAAATCGCACGTTCGTGTTTTGCTATGACTAATTGGGCAATTCTTTCACCTGGTTCAATCGTTACATCCACTTCTGAAAGATTCACTAAAATGACACCTATTTCTCCTCGGTAATCTGCATCAATAGTTCCGGGTGAATTTAAAACAGTGATTCCTCTTTTAAAAGCTAAGCCGCTTCTTGGACGAACTTGTGCTTCAAATCCCATTGGTAATTCTATAAATAAACCTGTAGTAAATAAATGTCGTTGCAATGGACGTAAAGTTACACTTGCTCCGATATTGGTTCGCAAATCCATTCCGGCTGCGCCTTCGGTTTCATAAGCGGGAATTGAATTCGCACTCGTGTTGATGATGTTGATGTGTACGCTCATAATAATTTATTTTAAAATTGAACCGCTAATTAATTATTAGAATTTTAAGTTTGTTATATTAGTAGATACTAGCCACGAATTTACACAAATTACACGAATTTTTGCTTCGCAAATTAAAACCTAATATCCATGTTTCAAACAAATTCAATACTCGTATTTCATTAGTGCAATTCGTGAAATTAGTGGCTTCTTCCCAATTTCATTCATGATTTTTCCCTAAGCCATAATATTCTTAAACACTTCTTCAATTTTTCCTACCTGAATCAATTCAATATTAAATTGCTTCTGTGTAATTCCTTTATTGTATTTGGAAATAACAA
>JBIPLT010000295.1:0-3522 GCA_044368255.1 Flavobacteriales bacterium | reverse complement strand
TGGTTTTCCTACAGAAGAAAATTTTCGAAAATCGGATTCAAGTTTAGTAGCATTAGGTGGTTGTGAATTACCAGAAAAACCCTCCAACTATTGGTGCAAAATTCACCAAATAGATTTTTAATTTATTCTTTTTATTTCAGTTGATCTAGAGATTTTCCTTTTCTTAAAATCTACTTTTACAAAATCTCTCTTATCAAACCAAGAATAAATAAAGGCAGCATAAAGAACCATTGGTAAAATGAGAAAATAGAAATAGAACATATAAAATCCAATGAAAGTATAAACTGCTGCGTTCTCTGGATCTGTTTTATCATAAATCACATTGATGTTTTTAGGATCTTCAAAATCTAAATTAGATTCACCGATGAACTCATATATTGAATTATTCACTTCAAATGCTATTCTAGGATAAGCCGTATGACTTCCTCCTTCCCAAGCCACTAATTTTCCCTTTGCAAAATCTGATTTTAAATGAAAATTAAGAATATGAATGCCGCAAAATGACAATCCAGTGAATAAACCAATGAGAAAAATATGATGACGGTTGAGTTTCATTTATCTACTAATGCTTAGAATGAAAAAAGAAACATTAAAATAAAAACTAAATTATTTACCAAGGTTTAACGAATGTCCCATTTTATCTTTTTTCGTTTGAAGGTATTTTTCATTATGCGGATTCGATTTTACTTCAATGGCCACATTTTCTACCACTTCTAAACCATAACCAATTAAACCGGTTCTTTTTCGAGGGTTATTAGACATTAATTTCATTTTAGAAATTCCTAAATCACGAATAATCTGCGCGCCTACACCATAATCTCTTTCATCCATTTGAAAACCTAATTCTAAATTAGCATCCACCGTATCAAAACCATTTTCTTGGAGTTTATAAGCTTTCAATTTATTGAGTAAACCAATTCCTCTTCCTTCTTGATTCATGTATACAATAACTCCTTTTCCAGCCTTTTCAATCATCTCCATTGCTTTATGTAATTGAGGACCGCAATCACATCTGCATGAACCAAAAATATCTCCAGTCATACAACTAGAATGCACCCGAACTAAAACGGGTTCATCGGCTTTCCATTCCCCTTTTACCAATGCTAAATGATCCATTCCATTGGCAATTTGCTTGTAGGCGTATAATTTGAAATGTCCGAGATGTGTGGGTAAATCCACATCCAGTTGGCGTTCAATTAAAGATTCTTTTTGTAAACGATATTGGATTAAATCTTTTATCGTGACTATTTTTAAATTGAATTTTTGGGCGATGATCATCAAATCAGGAAGACGAGCCATAGAGCCATCTTCATTCATAATTTCTACAATTACACCTGCGGGTTCAAATCCTGCGAGACGAGAAAAATCAATAGCAGCCTCAGTATGTCCTGCTCTTCGTAAAACACCTTCTTTTTTCGCTCTCAGCGGGAAAATATGTCCAGGTTTACCTAATTCCTCTGCACGTGTTTCAGGATTGATTAGAGCTTGAATGGTTTTAGATCTATCTGCAGCTGAAATTCCTGTTGTACAACCATGCCCGATTAAATCAACAGAAACAGTAAATGGCGTTTCGTAAGCAGCCGAATTATTTTGCACCATCAGTGTTAATCCTAATTCGTCACAGCGACTTTCTATGATAGGAGCGCAAATTAATCCACGTCCGTGTGTGGCCATGAAGTTGACAATTTCAGGAGTAGTATTTCTTGCTGCGGTTAAAAAATCACCTTCATTCTCTCGATCTTCATCATCAACTACAATAATTACTTTTCCATTACGAATTTCTTCAATGGCTTCTTCGATAGTATTCAAATGGAATTCCATACAGTTTTTATCTATGGCAAAGATACAAAGAAATAAGGTTTTATAGCAATATTTTATCTATCGGATTATGTGCAAAATAATAAGGGATACAAGAATAATCAGGCAATTCTTTGGTAATAATCAAACTTGCCTTTTTACCAATACAAATAGAACCATGCGTTTCTGAAATTCCCATAGCGTAAGCTGCATTTATTGTTGATGCATTGATCACTTCTTCGGGCGACATTTTGTATTCTACGCAAGCCAACGACATCATGAAATTCATATTTCCACTTGGAGAACTTCCAGGATTAAAATCGGTAGCGATGCAAATAGGTAAACCTGCATCTATCATTTTTCGAGCAGGCGGGTAGGGAAGAGATAAAAACCATTGCGCGCCTGGCAAAATTACAGGCATGGTTTCACTATTTAATAATGCTTTTATTTCAGCTTCTTCCACATATTCGAGATGATCAACCGAAATGGCATTTACATTTACTCCCGCTTGAACTCCGCCTGAATTACTCAGTTGGTTGGCATGAACCTTTGGAATTAATCCGTATTTTTTTCCTGCTTCTAAAATTTCGATGGTTTCCTCTTGTGAGAAATAATTTCTTTCACAAAAAACATCACAAAAATCGGCCAGTTTTTCTTCGGCAACTTTCGGAATCATTTCATGAATTAATAAATCAATGTAACCGCGCTTGTTTTCTTTGTAAAGAACAGGATAAGCATGCGCTCCTAAAAAAGTAGATTTGATAGTGAGTTTGGTATGTTTTTTCAATTCCCGAATCACACGAAGCATTTTTAATTCATTTTCTAGAGAAAGTCCGTAACCGCTTTTAATTTCAACAGCTCCTGTTCCTAAATTTTCAATTTCATTTAAGCGAATGAGAGCAGATTTTACCAATTCCTCCTCTGAAGCAAGTTCCATATGTTTGGCAGAATTCAGAATTCCACCACCACGGGCAGCAATTTCTTCATAGGAAAGTCCGTTGATACGATCGGAAAACTCACCTTGACGACTATTGGCAAAAACGAGATGTGTATGAGAATCTATCCAAGCGGGTAAAACCAATTTTCCAGAAGTATCAATGATTTCTAAATCTCTCCAATCAGAAATTCCTTCCCAATCTTTCATAAGTCCGAATCCAACAATAATTCCATCTTCAATGGCCAACCAAGCATCTTCCAACAAAGGAAGTTTTTTCATTTCAGCACCAGAGACTTTTTTGCGAGGAGTTTCTTCTACCTGAATGAGCTGACGGATATTTTTTATGAGGATTTTGGACATTTGTTACTTTGAATATCAAAGATACAGAAATGTTTTTTATCTCTTATGACTGAAATTTTTCTTCGGTCTAGAGAAATTACGTTGTTGTTGACGAGCTGGTTTACCTTTATTTTCCTTTTTAGCAGGAGGAATGAAGGAATAATCTTTCAAGGCAAAAGGGTGATTTTCATTGACTGGAATTTTCTGATTTGTCAATTTTTCTAAATCCTTTAAATAAGCTCTTTCTTCTGGGTCACAGAATGAAAATGCTTCACCTTCTTTACCTGCACGCCCTGTACGACCAATACGATGCACATAGGTTTCAGGTAAATTGGAAATATCAAAATTGATGACGTATTCCAATTTATCAATGTCAATTCCACGTGCAGCAATATCTGTTGCAACGAGAACTTTAATCTTTCCTTCTTTGAAGTTGGTCAAAGCACGTT
>JBIPLT010000293.1:0-3544 GCA_044368255.1 Flavobacteriales bacterium | reverse complement strand
GAATTTATAATTCCAACTATTGTAAATTCTGATGTATTTGCGAAAGTGGAAACACCAATTTATTCGGATGCTAATCCAATTCCAATAAATCCAAAAACACCCAATGGGGCTTATTTAAAAGTACAAGTTGGAGCTTTCCGTAATCCTATCAAACCTACATTATATAGCCAATTTGCTCCAGTAACGGGAGAGGCAAGAGGTGATGGATTGACACGATACACCGTAGGTTATTTTACCACATTAGAATCAGCAATTAAAGCGCGTGATGAAATTCGTGCGATGGGTTATAAAGATGCATTTGTGGTTGGATTTGATGATGGAAAAAAAACAAACGTAGCTGATGTGTTAGCTAAAATTGATAATGGAAATAATTCTAACCCAACTAATCCAACTAACATAACCAACTCAACTAACCCAACTAACTTAACCAACTTAACTAACCCAACTAACATAACTAACTTAACAAACACTTCAGTTGCTACCAATACCACCAACCCATCCAATGATGAATTAGTGAAAACGAATGTGATGGATGAGAAAAAAGACGATTATTATACTGGAACACCAAATGCGGCAAAAGCAAATCAGATTGAAGTGATTCAAGGATTGTTTTTCACAGTGCAAGTGGGAGTTTACTCTAAGCCAGTTACACCAGATAAAATATTCAATCTTTCTCCTCTGAATAGTGAATTAATTACCAGAAATAATTGGATTCGTTACACCACTGGAATTTATACCACTTTTGATAAGGCAGATTTACGTAAAGGTGAAATTCGTAATTTAGGCGTTAAAGATGCGTTCGTTGTTGCCTATATTAATGGAAATAAAATTACTCCTGAAAAGGGGTTAGAACTATTGAAAGAGTATGGTGATTCTATTCTAGTAAAACTAGATGCGAATGGAAATCCTTTGAAAGGAACAAATACAAATACTACTGGAAATGTAAATACAGCAGGGAATTCAACCTTAGAAAATACAGTCACCAACAATGGAGGGAATCAAATTACACCAACGGTTGAAACTAGGAAATATAAAATTATTTTAGGTGAATATGCCAATGATGTGCCAGCAAATGATGCCCAAGTTTATATGACAAGTTCTGGAGATGGAATTAAAAGAAATACGGATTCTAATGGGAAAACGATTTTCTATATTGAGAATATTGAAGGCAAAGAAAAAACAGATCAATTAATAAATAAATATAAAGAAAAAGGTTTAAAAGGTGTAAAAATTGATGATGGTTCTACCACTTCAACTAACACAACTAATCCAACTAACACAACTGAATTATCTGATAAAAAAATGAAGGATGTGGATGGATTAGTTTTTCAAGTTTACATTGGTGAATATGTAAATGAATTGCCAGAAAAAGTTACTGCTATCATTTTAAATAATATGAGTAAAGGAATCAAGCGCAAAGATTCTCCAACAAACAGTACGATTTACTTTACCGGTGATCATAAATCCTATGAAAAAGCAACACAGGATAAATCGTTTTTTATAGAGGAAGGAATTACAACCGTAAAAATAGTGGGTTATTATCAATCAAAAGAAATAAGCGAAGAAGAAGCAATAAAATTGATGTATGAGTAATTATTCAACAAAACCATTATGGCAGGAAGAAGAGGAAGTTCTTACTCTTGAAGAAAATGTTGATTCAAGACATTTAGTATTATTTAATGATGATGTAAATTCTTTTGATCATGTAATTAATATGTTGGTGAAGTATTGTAAACATGAACCTATACAAGCCGAGCAGTGTGCTTATATAGTACATTACAGTGGCAAATGCGAAATTAAGAATGGCACCTTTGAAGAATTGGAGCCCATTTGCACAGCATTATTAGAATCAGGATTATCGGCAGAAATTCATTAGTTAATTTTAATTATTTTTTACAAATAAATAATTGGTATTTTTGTGCTATGAAATTTTTATTTACTATTCTTCTTCTTTCGTGTTTGACTTATTCTTGCACTCGAGTTCCTGTAACCAATCGCAAGCAATTAAATCTTTTACCAGAAGAGCAATTAATCACTATGAGTGATACTGCTTATGATTTATTTTTAGATACCAATATTGTATTAAAAGATAACGACCCAAGAGTAATTCAAGTAAGACGGGTAGGAAATAAAATCAAAGAGAAGGTAGAAAAATATTTTAATGATCATGGTTTACAAAGTAGGTTAATTGGATTTGATTGGCAATTTAATGTGGTTCAAGATAAATTAATCAATGCTTGGTGTATGCCCGGTGGAAAAGTGGTTGTTTATACAGGCATCTTACCACTTTGCTCAGACGATACTTTATTATCGGTGGTTATGGGGCACGAAATTTCTCATGCCTTAGCTAGGCATGGAAATGAAAGAATGAGTCAGCAAATGGCTTTTTATGGCCTTGGGCATACACTTTCGGTGATGATGGGTGCTGAGGCATCCAAGGGAAGTCAGATTTTCTTGCAAGCCTATGGAATTGCATCGGCATTAGGAAGTTTAAAATACTCTCGTCAACATGAAACCGAAGCGGATAAGCTAGGTTTAATTTTTATGTACATGGCTGGGTACAATCCTGAAAAAGCTATTTTATTTTGGGAGAAAATGTCGGCAAATGGTGGAGCCGGGGTTCCAGAGATTTTAAGTACTCACCCAAGTGACGAAACGAGAATTGCAGATATCAAAGCGTTTTTGCCTGAGATAAAAAAGTATTTGGATTAATTAGATAATTGAGCATAAATAAAAGAACATAGATTTTTACCTCTATTTTATTTAAGATTATACATTTCATAACAGTTACTTTCTTTAATAAAAATTAAAATCAATTTATTCGTGTGCATTGTTCTCACATGGATAATGCTAATGAATTACCTGCAATAGAAAGATACAGTTAGGATAGTAAATGGATAATTTTACGAAATGGCAAAAAATTCCAGAAAGCAAAACAGGTTATGTTAAATTGAAAGAAGCGTTGGAAATTTAATTCAAAATTCAAAATTAATAATTCAAAATAAGCGAAGTGATTAAATATAATAAACCATTAAGGAATTAAGTAAATTTAGAGAAATGCCTTAATGAGACTTAATGTCTTAATGGTTAAATTATCTTCTATTTGCTCCTGAATTTTACTCAACTATCTCCACCTTCGTCATCTTGTCTCCTTGACGAATGGCATCAATCACATCCAAGCCTTCAATAACTTTTCCAAAGCATGTATGAACTCTATCTAAATGTGCAGTGTTTTTACGGCTGTGGCAAACAAAAAATTGAGAGCCACCTGTATTTCTACCTGCATGTGCCATGGATAAAACACCACGATCATGAAATTGATTTCCACCCGTTAATTCGCAATCGATTTTATATCCTGGCCCACCATTTCCAATTCCATTTGGGCATCCACCTTGAATCACAAAATCAGGAATTACTCTATGAAAACTTAATCCATTATAATATCCGCTTTCGGCTAATTTAATAAAATTGGCTACTGTATTTGGAGCATCGGCATGATAGAATTCAACCGTCATATCACCTTTTTCGGTATGGATAATTGCTT
>JBIPLT010000292.1:0-3568 GCA_044368255.1 Flavobacteriales bacterium | reverse complement strand
TTCTCCGCCCACAATAATATTATCTTCTTCTACCATAATTCCCGCAATGTATTTGAAACCAATTTTTACAACTTCTGATTCTAAATTATAATGATCACACATCTTTTTCACTCTAGGAGTGGTAGAAAATGCGGTCACCACTTTTCCGGTCAGCCCTTTGTATTTGGCAAAATAATGAATCAGCAATAAAATAATATGATGCGAATCTACAAATTCACCTTTGCTATTGTATAAGCCAATACGATCGGCATCACCATCGGTAGCTAAACCACAATTTATTTTTCCATCTTTCTTAATCAGATTAGAAAATTCCAATAAGTTTTTATGAATCGGTTCGGGTGCTTGCCCCATGAACGAAGGGTTGTAATCACAATGTAAAAGTACCGCTTCCGGTAAAATGCGTTTAATTACATTTTGTCCGGCACCATACATGGCATCATACGCTAATTTCATTCCTGAATTGCGAATGGCATTTAAATCAAAACTTTTCTCTACATGCGCCACATAAATATCTTCCAATGGAACAATATCCACTTTTTTTTCTGCTACTAATTCGTCAATGGATTTATTCGAAATAGCTGAACATTTTTCGGGAATGATATCTTCAATTTCTTGCACTTTTTCGGGTGAAAGTGGCCCACCATGTTCGCTTTTCAATTTATAACCGTTATACGAAGGCGGATTATGACTCGCAGTGATGATGACTCCCAAGGAAGCATTAAAATGTTTCGCTCCTAATGAAATCATCGGTGTAGAAACAAATCCTTTGGATAAATAAACTTTGATACCTTGTTCAGCAAAAACACGGGTGACGGTAGCTGCAAATAATTCGCCTGCAAAACGACAATCATGTCCCACTACAACCGAAGGATTTTTATAATTTTTCTTCAGCCAAAGAGAAGTGGCTTCGGTAACTCGTGCCACATTTTCAACGGTATAATCATCGGCAATGATGGCGCGCCATCCGTCTGTTCCAAATTTGATTTTGCTCATGCGAGAATTTTTTTTAAAGGTATAAAGATATGACTTTATTGAATATTGACGCCTAATTTATTATTCAAAAAGATGATCAATAACTGTAAGTTAATGGTTAATTAATTTTACTATCAGAAATTACTATATTTATGAAAAATTAAATTATGTTACCAGCAATTGGATTTATGCTTATCGGTTTATTAGCTATTTGGCTTGGACCAAAAATGAAAAAATTTAGTGAGAAAATGCAAAAGGAAGCCGAAGAAAAAAAGCGAAAAAGAGAGGAAGAGAAAAAATCGAAGTGATAAATATTTTAAAATTTTGAAGTATAAAATCAAGTAACTAATCACGGTCCGGACGAGCCTCGAACTCGCAACTCCCGTGTTTTATTAAACATTCCTAAAAACAAGGCGTTTATTTGATTTATACAAATGAGATTTTCTTCAAATATCGATTTGGGACTATCTTAACTACGCATTTTTACCTGCGGTGAAATAGTTCGGAGGTCAAAACTTCGGTGTAACGAAGGTTGCTTGCTTTACGATTATTTCAAATTACCCATAATCGTTTTGATTTGTTGTTTGTTTACTCCTGCATTTTTTGCATAAAGAGACCAGTTGGATAAAACATCTAATGTTTGTGATAAAATTTCCTTTGCCTTTTTAATATTCATTTCCTTACTAACTTTCAAAAGATCATTTTCATTTATTGAATTGGTTTTTCCATTGACTGATAAATTCTGTTTATTCACCCATTGGCTCTCTAGATTATAAGAATAGGTCAAATCATAAGCAGGAGCTAAATTCCAATTCCCTTTTTTATCCATAATAAATGATATATTTTTTGTGTGATCATCGCAATTTTTTGCCAATACATTAAATACCATTCTTCGAAATAATTGTTCATGGGTTTTCGCAGGCAAATTCATTAATCTTAATGTTTGGAAGACCTGTTCATAAGCATATAATCCCACTCTCGAAAAATCATAATGCTGCATGGCACATAAAGTTTGAATATGCAATTTTTCTTTGCCTTTCATTCTATCAAACCTTTTCGTCATGAAATGTGCTCGACCGTTTTCTTCCAATAATCTGGATTCACTTATATCGATTCCGCAATCCAGAGCCATCTGATAATAGGCAAATTCGATTCTTCCATATCCAGCCGGATCACCTAATTCTTTATTCATAACACCATCAAACTTTAATATCCAATGATCAAATCCTTTCGGTGCCGCTACCTGTCCTGATCGTACTTCATTTGTATTTTCGTTATAAGCGATTATTGCCTTTGCTCGAGCGCCTCCTGCAGAAGAACCCACCCTGATGATATCTTCTAATCCTTTTTTAATATCTGCCTTTATATTCGTTGAAAATGATTTTCGTTGCCCTAAAATCTGTTGGGCCATTTCTACTAAACTCTTGATCTCAACGGTGACCGAAATATCTTTTTCATTTCTCGTAGATGGTTCGAATTCCAATGCTCCCATTCCGCGTTTACCTAAATAGCATAATCGCTCTACGGGATTCATGCTTCCTGGCATGCGACCATGTGCAGCCAACCAAGCGTCCAATAATTGTGTACCGTATTTATCGGGTAATGCATCAGCCAATAATCCGGGCAAACCATAAAATGTATCTTTGTTCAATCGATTGAACTCAAAAACAGTATTCCCTCTTTTTATTTCTTTCAATGGCATTTGAAAAGGAGATAAATCCCAATCCTTTTTTATGAATTCGGGCTCAAACTCAAAAATTCCTATTTCTCTTTCAGCATCCCATAAAACAGCTCCTACATATTCGCCCCATATTTTTACTCTTGCTGCATTCATCTTTTTTTCTTTTTATTGCCTTTCTTCATTTTTGTCTTTGTTTTCTCATTGGTTGGTTTGATTTTCATCAACAAAGTTCGCGAAGCGCGCTTACGCTTTTTTGCTTCCATTTTAGCCATTACCAAAGGACTAATTACTGTTTTTACCTTAAACACCTCTAATAATTCCAATTCGTTTAAAGCACGAAGAACCTGAATAAATGATTTTAGAGAACCTCGTTTACCTAATTCAAATTCATTTAGAGTTACTCGGTGAATTCCTGCTTTTTCTGCCAAAGCCATTTGAGTAAGATTTTTCTTTAAACGAGTTTCTTTCAAAAAAAAACCTAATTCCCTGACGATAGCCTGGTCACTCATTCCCAACCAATCCGTATTGTAATTATTTTGCAACATTATCTTATATTTTTAACTTAAAGAAGTAGATACACTACAAATATAATAAAAAAATTATAATTCATTTAACACATGTTGCCTTTTTACTACATTAAATCAATAATTAGTTATTAATGTAGTATATAAACTACTTTATATCCATTTTTTAGCTTTCTAAAAGGGTGATATAAATTAAAATTACTGGACGAATTTTAATTACTGACTCCTCTTCTTACTATCGGTCTAGATGAGATTATTCGCTGCGCTCATGAAAAAAGTTCGAACTGGCGAATACCGCATTGATTTTAAACAAGCTTATAAATAAGGTATTTATTTCACTAACCCAAATGACAATTCAAACCTAAAGCAATTCAAAGTCATCCGTAACTAC
>JBIPLT010000219.1:0-5454 GCA_044368255.1 Flavobacteriales bacterium | reverse complement strand
AACAAATGGAAGGGGATAATCTTGCCCCTTTTGCTCGTATTGCTCATCATATCGTCCTGGACCATAGGAACAAGAAACTTGAAAAGTTAATTCTTTTTCATAAAAATCAGCTCTTGAAATATCTAATCCGATAACTCCCACTAAAATAATTCTTCCTCTTTTTCGAGACATCTTAGCAGATTGAGAAATAATCTCATTGCTTTTATTCGAGGCAGTTATAATTACAGCATCCGCACCGATATTGCCTGTTGAATTCTGCACATAACCAACTTGGTCAACACCCTCTGCAGGGTTTACAGCGTCTATTCCAAATTTTCGGGCTAATTCAACCTTAACATTATCATAGTCAAAACCAATCACCCTGCAACCATTCGCTTTAAGTAATTGAGCAGTTACTAATCCAATTAAACCTAAACCAACTACAACAACTGTTTCACCTAGTGTTGGGTTGGCTAAACGAATTCCTTGTAGACCTATTGCTCCAATTACTGTAAATGATGCTTCCTCATCAGATACGCCCTCGGGAATTTGAACAACTAAATTCTTTGGAACGGAAACATATTCTGCATGTGGGCCATTAGACGCTACTCGATCACCAATTGAAAAACCTTCAACACCTTTTCCAATTGCAATTACCCTGCCCACATTGCAATAACCTAAAGGAAGTGGCTGACCTAATTTATTTAGAACCGCATTTATTGTTGGCTGCAATCCATCTGTCTTAACCTTATTAATAACCTCTTTAACTTTATCCGGTTGTTGTTTTGCTTTTTGAAATAAATTCGATTTTCCAAACTCCACCAACATCCGCTCTGTACCTAAAGACACTAAAGACCTAGTGGTTTCGATCAATAAATGACCAGCTTTGATGCTTGGGGCGGGAACTTCCTCTAAAATGGTTGCCCCGTTTTTTAGGTCTTGAATGATTTGTCTCATTTAATTAAATAATCTTAATTTTTCCTCCCGATTGGGATAATTTATAAGCACTGCTTTGTATTTGCCTTTAAAGACAAATAAGCTCCCGGCCGCCGCTCCAATTATTTTAAATTCCTTGATTAAACTTTTAATGTCTGCTAAACTCCCCGCGCCTCCTAATGCTGTAATAGGAAAATCTGTCCATTCTCTTATCATCGAAATTAATGTCAAATCATACCCTTGCATTAATCCATCATTATCAATTGAATTAATCACAATTTCTCCAACTCCTATTTCGTTTAGCTGATCAATAAAATCTTTCAATTTTATTTTTACTTTTTCTTTTCCATTTTTTCTATAAATTTCATATCCACCTCCAAATAAAGCACCTTTTTTCTTAACATCTACAACAACAACAACACTTTGCACACCTACTGCAATTCCAATATTTTTTAACAGGAAAGGATCATTTATTGCAGAACTACTCATTGCTACCTTTTCCGCACCTAATTCGATTATTTTTTTTGCTTGTTCAACACTAGTAACACCACCTCCATAACAAAAGGGCATACGACATTCTGATGCCAAATTTTTAATCAACTCAAAATTGGGTGCTCTATTTTCTACAGTTGCATCGATATCTAAAACGATTAATTCATCTACTTCTTTTTCATTAAATATTTTTACAGCATTTATGGGATCACCAACATATTTTGGATCCTCAAAATTCACTGTTTTTACTAAGCCTTTGTTATGAATAAGCAAACAAGGTATTATTCTGGCTCTAAGCATAACTATAGTTTTGCAAAATTTGACAATAGCTTTATCCCATTTGAATGACTTTTCTCAGGATGGAACTGAACCCCGAAAATTTGATTTTTATAAACAGCAGAGGGAAAGGATTCCCCATAAAAAGTATTACACAAGATGTTAGCAGGATTAGCCGTTTCAAAATAATAAGTATGTACAAAATAAAAGCCCAAATCCTTATCAATCCCAGAAAAAATTTCATGATCAGTCACTGACTCTGTATTATTCCAACCCATATGTGGTAAAAAAGGTTTTTTCATAATTTTTGTTACGTCAATTTTTTTTACCTTACCTTCTATCCAGCCTAAGCCCCTTAATTCTCCTTCATCACTTCCATTACTTAAAATTTGCATTCCTACACAAATCCCTAGTACTGGCTTGCCATATCCTAAAACCTGTTCTTCTAGTGTTGCTCTTAGACCGGAATTATTTAATTCTTGCATTGTAACGTCGAAAGCACCTACACCTGGCAGAATAAGCTTATCTGAATTTTTAATTTGGGAATGATTTGTTATGATTTGATATGGGACATTGGCTCTTTTGTAAATATTAGCAATTGCTTGAATATTACCAGAACCATAATTTACAATTCCAATCATCTTTTACCACCTTTTTCTAAACCCATAAATTTAAGTATCGATGCACCCATATTATAAACATTTTGTTGAGATTTATAATCTTTAAATGTTTTTTTAGGAGCATTGAAATAGCCCCAAAGCTCTGTTGTTGTAATACCTAACTTATTCGAGACAAACTCAAAATCCTCATCTATTTGCTCCTTAGTGTAATTAAGTGTTTTTAGCTTGTCTAATGCATCTTCCCTCGTCATTTGTCCGGTCAAAATTAAGCTAGAATACTGAATCTTTCTAGTATCATACCCAAACCTTTCTGGAAGCCAAAAACCTTCATAAAACCTAGTAAACCTAGATTCAAAGTGTTTTTGCGGATATTTCTGATAACCAAATTTATCAATGAGAGTTTGCATAGCTTCATCCTTATTGTATGGAATGAAATCAAGAGGCCTGTAAAGTTTTATTCCTTTAAAATAGGGCAGCCAAATCTTGTGCCACAATATATTAGTTACTGGATAATCTTTTAATTTTCCTAAACCATGTTTCCGATAGATATCTTTTAACTGAATAGAATCCGATTGGTAATACATCCATTCTATAGGATTTCTGACACATTCTGTGGAGTAATTGCCTCCGGTAAGAATATATTTGACCTCATGCTCAGAAGCAAACTTGTACATAGACGCGAAGAATGCATGATCCTGCGGAACATCCACATGTGGTACTCCGGATTTAAAAAATGCCAATTGAAGGTCTTTAATTTCTTCCCAATTAATGACTTCAGTATACAGATCTAAGCCTAAGCCATCCACTAATCGCTCAATGTTATTTACTGCTATTTGAGAATTCCAACCTGCATCGACATGAAAAACCAACGGTCGTAAACCAAATTTTTCTTTCATTAAATAAAGCAAGTAAGAGCTATCAATTCCGCCGCTCATTCCCATTATGCAATCGAAATCTTTTCCTTCACCTTCTTTTTTGATCTTATCAATAATTTCTTGAAGTGCTTTAGTCCCTTTTTCATCTGTATGCCAAAAAGGTAAAATGTCTTTGTAAAAAGTGTTACAATGATCACAAACACCTTTTTCGTCGAATGTGATTTTGGTATCCGTTGTGTCCATGACACAATTTGTGCAGATCTTATAATTATTTTTCATCAAACTCACGTTTAAGAACTATAAACACCTCATTACCCCCCTTGAAAAGACTTTGAAGAACTCGAAATGGAAAACTAATAAAAGTAATTACGTAAAGTATCATTTTTCTTCTAAAAGACTGATTTAATTGATACTTTCCAGCAGTAGCTTCTTCATCTTCTCCCCGAAATTTTCGCAAAACTTTAGAAAACACCCGCAACCAAGCAGATGAATATTCGGGTGTCTTGTCATACACAACACTCCAGCCTACATCTTGTGCAAGGATACGAAGTGATTTTTGAGAGAATACTCTTAGATGTGCTGAATCAAAGTTTGGAGATAATCTTGGAAAAAGACGTTGCTCCCATGAATTAGCATTCGGTGTAGCAACGAAAGCTAAGCCTCCAGGTTGTACATACTTTAAAGCCAATTCTAGATGGCCCCTTGGATCTAAAACATGTTCAATAACATGAAATGAACAAAACAAATCGAATGAATTTTCTGGTAGGTTACAGTGCTCGAATTCTCCAACAATGATTTCGGATCCTGATACCGATGACAATTCTTTCGCTAAAAAAATTGAATCCTCAATAGCGGTCACATGATGGCCCTTACTACATATCCAACGAAGAAAGCTACCAGCGCCTGGTCCCACTTCAAGAATTTTAAGTGGTTTATTTACAAACTTTGAAAAAATAACTTGTCTTTGTCTTGTCCCCTCCTTTTCTAGAAAACCCTCAGCGACAAGATTTATTGTACTATTTTCACCAAAGTACTTTTCCTGAGAACTTTTAAAAAGATCTTCAATTTGCAATTTTGAAATCATACGTGATGCATGATTACAATTTCTGCAGATAAAATAAGATAGCCCAGGCCTGATCTCATAACGATGTGTATTCAAAGAACAACAGATTTCACAAGCTACTGATTCCTCACCAGAATATGTAGCATCATTAACATAGGTATCGACCATATGGTTATTTATATATTTATTAAGTAAAATGTCATTAAAGAAAGTACCGCAATTATCCTAAATACACTTTCCATAAAACGTGATTTTGGTATTAGTAGTATCCATGATACAGTTGGTGCAAACCTGATATAGTCTTTTTCAATTTTTCAATTAATTTTCATCGACTACTGCTAGCCTTGTTCCTTCAATCCCATCTCTGAAACCTTGCACCATGTTTTCCATAGTACAGTATTTTGTGTAATAATCAAAAGCATTTTTGCCCAATGTTCTCGCATATTCTGTATTATTGCATATACGGACCAGATTTTCTGAAAGCGAAGCCTGATCATCTTTACAAAGGATGCCGTTATATCCGTTCTTGATGTTCGACTTCTCACCGCCTGTTATAGCATTTTCCTTGGTAAGAAAAGGAACTCCGTAGCCTAGGCTTTGCAAAACAGAAAGCCCGGCTTGGCCGAAAGAAACTGAAACGATTGCTTTTTTGTAATAATCCATCAAAGCCCGAGTATCAGTTAATTTCCCTACAAAATCAATTCTATTACCCAGCTGAAGTTTATTTGCTAGTGCTGCAAGAATCTCAGTCTGGATACCGTCTCCTACGATCGTGAGAGTGATATTCGACGGAATTTTTTCCAGAATCTCGCTGAAGCTTCTCAACAAAATATCGTTCTGCTTCCTTTCATCTAGACTTCCTACGAAGAGAACGCTTATTTTATTCGGATTTTCAAACGAACGTATACGCTCCCCGACATCAATTGTGTTGTTTCCAACATATAAATTTCTCGGATCTATACCCTTTTGAACAAAGTCCTGCAGCACTTCATTGGTATAGAACACATTGGCATATACTTTCTTTGTATAAAACAGTCTTACTTTATCAGCCAAGTAATTATTAGTCATCCAGGCTCCCCACAAAATATATTTTGCATTCTTGTTGTGATTATGAATTGATCTCAAAGTATTTACCCACCTTACATCAAAAAAAGCAATAATAATATCGTATTTACTATTATTTACTTCTTCCAAAACTCCTTTCTGAAGGTAA
>JBIPLT010000203.1:0-5851 GCA_044368255.1 Flavobacteriales bacterium | reverse complement strand
AAGGACCAATTTTTTTTACGGGCACGATGATTTCCTCAAACTTATCCTCAGGCCCTTTCGATTTTCTTCCTGAATGCAACACTGTAACATTATAGTTTTGAGCTAGAACATTGAAGAATGGAATTCGATAATGCAAAATGAAATTATACAGTATAAGTATATTAGGTTTCATAAATTAATTTTCGTTTTAATTGTAGAACTTACAATTGTCAAAGCATGAGATTATTAAGAAATTTTTCAGATTGTGTGATATCTTTTGCATACTTTCTAAGATCACTAACATCGAGTTCCCACCATTTGGATGTACTTAATTTTTCAATTATTTCGTCAGAGAAGCGATATCGAATCAGCTTAGCAGGATTTCCTCCTACAATCGCATATGTAGCAACATCTTTAGTTACTACACTTCCCATACCAACAACAGCTCCGTGTCCTACCGATACACCTTGCTTGATTAACACATTTCTACCAATCCAGACGTCATGGCCAATAAGTGTGGTTTTAACTTCTTCTCGTTGAAATTCTGAAAATTTTGCTTTCACACTGTCGCGACCTTCATAAAATACTGGTGAGGTTCCTACCCAGTCAATTGAATGCATTCCCCCTCCAATAACAACCCCATTTGCGATAGACGTGAAAGATCCAATTTCACAGTTTGAAATCTCACAATCATAACCACAAAAAGAGTGTTTGTCCATCAAGGTATTGACAATTTGGGAACCTGATTCTATCTTAGAGGTTTTATGAATGGACGATTTCTTTATTGTGAAACCGCGCAACTTCTTAAACAGCTTTGACCACAAATAAATCAAATTCATTTTCAAATTATTCTTAATTGTTTGATTTAGTATTGTTATTTCAGTTTAATCAATAAACTCCCTGAACCACAATTCGACACTGAGCATACGGTAGAGGTAACGTGAATAATTTCCGTTCCCCGTTTTTTGTTTATTAATTGCTTGACGTATTGCGTTTTCAGAAAACAATCCTCGATTTAAACACTTTTCCGACAGTAGAACAGATGCAGCTGAGTTCGGATCTGTTTCTGAAAAGAGATGCAAAAGGGGAGAATCAAAACCAAATTTGATTTGATTTGACAAAATAAAATCAGGCACGATACCTTTCATTGCTTCTCTGTGAATGTACTTCCCTACTCCATTTTGAACCTTATATCCAGAAGGTAATGTGAATACAAATTCGACCAGTCGGTAATCCATAAATGGCAGACGACTTTCCAATGAATGCGCCATAGAAACCGCATCGCCGTAATGCAATAGGTTCACCAATCCACCGGTATGCGATTTAAACAAATAGGCGTTCAAGGCATTATCAAAACTTCTAGGTTCTTTTGGGTAATCTTTTATATGGTCGTAACGCTTGATCTTTCCCGTATAAAAAGCATCTATTCCGGAAATTTTATTATACAATTTTTGTATCCAGAATATGTTGGAATCGCGAATGAAAAGCATGAAGGCGGATTTCAACGAATAGACCTTTATAAAGTTTCTTAGTTCATGAAAAGCGGCTTGTAGTTTTAGTTTTTTCAGGAGCTCTTTAATATAGATAGGTTGCACATTACTAATGTAACCTCCTAACAGTTCATCTGCACCTTGTCCTTCCAAAACAACTGTTACGCCCTCAGATGCTCGTTCCAAAATTGAATCCAAAGGATAAATGGCTGGAGAACTGTGACCGGATTCCATGTGATAAATAATTTTACTCAATTTATCAACATAATTAGAAAAATCTACTTCAACGATCGTTGGTTCGAATCTAATTTCTTTAGCCAGCTTTTTTACAAGTTTGGGTTCATCAATTTCGACGTCCTCTTTGAAATTTTGTTTTTCTGCACTTGAAAATGCAGTGTTTGAAAATGAAGCAGTGTACGTATTGTTATTTTCGTTTAGTTTTCCTTTTAGAACAGAAACAATAGAAGATGAATCAATTCCGGATGAAAGTGTGAACCCTACCGGGACATCACTTCTCATACGCAATTCAACGGCATTTGTGAAGATATTTCTATACGTTTCTTTTGCCGCTTCGAAACTGATATTCTTGTCAATTTGTCTTGGATAATCCCAATAGCGAACTATTTTTATTCCTGTGTCGTCAATAATCAAGTTGTGTGCAGATTCGAGACGATAAATATTTTCGAACCATGTTTCCTTTATTTGAGCACCAATACTGCTTCTGCAGTAGTTGGCAATAACATTGTAATTTGGCACCTTTAATTCAGGAAAATATGACAAAATTCCTTTAATTTCAGACGAAAAAACAAATTGATCTTCGACTATTGCATAAATAAATGGCTTTACACCGAATCTGTCCCTTGAACAAAATAGTGAATTTTCCATTAAATCATAAATTACAAAGGCCCACATGCCATTGAATCTATTAACACACTCTTTACCCCATTGAATAAAACAGTTTAACAAAACCTCTGTATCACCTTGCGTACGGAACTTATAACCTAATGCCTCCAATTCAATGCGAAGTTCAATAAAATTATAGATTTCGCCATTAAAAACTATCCAATATCTATCATTAATTTGAAAAGGCTGGTTACTTTTTATATCCAAATCAATAATTGACAACCTGATATGTCCCAATACTGCCATATTATTAAACGATTTAATGTTATGAGCATCGGGTCCGCGATGCTTCATTTTCAACAAGGCCGTTTCAAAACGTCCAATGTTGATGTAAGAATATTTATTAATATTATATAATCCTAAAATTCCACACATAAGTTGAATATTTAAATTATATTTTCCTGAATAAAATTTTTAATAACTCTGGCCCTATCATTAATTGAAAAACTATTGGAAATTCTTAAGCTTTCAGATGACATTCTTTTTACTAGGTTAGGATCATTATACAATTGTTTGATTGCATTCTTAATTTGAAAAACATCAATTGGATCTACAAGCAATGAATTTTTACTATTTACCTGTTCTTCTATTTCAGGAATTTTAGAACTAATTATAGGTAAACCACATGCCATTGCTTCATAAATTGCATTGCATGAGCCTTCTGATTTTGTTGGTAATATAAATACATTGCCACAAGAAAGGTATTCTGGAAGCAAATGATTTTCCACTCTATCACAAAACAATATTCTACTATTTTTAATGTCCGGTTTTTGAGGTCCCTCTCCTATAACTATAATTTTTATATTTATTTCTAATTCATTTAACGCTTCCATTACTCTAAGAACACCTTTTCTGTCCTCGAAATAACCAACAAAAACAAGTATAAAATCATTTAAATTGAACCCATATTTAGCACGCATTTTATTTAAATCCCTAGGATAAAATAAATCAGCACTTACAGAATTTGGTGCAACAATTATTTTCTCCGATTCCAAACTCGAAAGAGTTAATAATTTCTTTTTATTCTTCATTGAAACACTAATCACGCCATTTGCCTTATCTACATAGCTCGAGAAAATAGATTCAGATAAATGATTCAAATTATCTTCACCAATTGCAATAAATGATTTAACATTCAATAACTTTGATAAAGAGACGGCCGTCATTCCAGCTGGAAAAATAAAGTGACCATAAGTAGCGTCTGGTGCAAAATTCATTAGCCTTTTATAATATGTCCTTTGTACAGTTTTTTCGAAAAAATATTGCGACAAATAGGTAGAACCAATTCTAGTTTTACCAAAAGATAATACTATAGGTCGGAAAACAAAACTAGACTCATTATATTTACTGTAATTCATCCTGAAAAACATAAACTTGAACAGACTTTTAAAGAAGAATGACCCCAAAACATGTGGTGCAATAACTTTAACTTCTACACCGATTTTAATTAACTCTTCAACGATTTTCCTAACAAAAACACCTCTTGTTGGGCTAATTCTACTTGGGTAATTGTAAGCAATAATTAATAATTTCATTGGTGGTTTCAAGTTGCTAACGCAAAAATTAGTAATTCAAATATAGTGAATTAAATGTTTCTTTTGGTGTATTAAATTCTAAAGTCTGACTTGGCTTTTCATTGAGCGCATTCTGAACCCAATTTAATTTCTCTTTGGTTACGAGATTAAAGTCCGTTCCCTTTGGAAAAAAGCCTCTGATGAGCCCGTTTGTGTTTTCATTTGTACCTCGCTGCCATGGGCTGTGAGGATCACAAAAATAGACTTGCATCTTTGTAGCCATCTTGAACTTTTTGTGATGGGCCATCTCTTTTCCCCGATCATAAGTCAAGGTTTTTGTCAAATCCCTAGGCAATTCTTTGATTTTTTTGGCGAATGCTTTTCTCACGCTTTCCGCATCTTTCTCTTCGAGATGTACTAATAAACAGTAACGAGTACTGCGCTCTACCAGTTTACCAATGGCCGATTTGTGGTCTTTGCCAACAATCAAATCTCCCTCCCAGCGGCCAGGTATAATACGGTCTTCCACTTCAACAGGACGTTGGCTAATGCTAATCATATCAGGGATTGTGCCTCGTTTCTCCGTCTCCAACTTGCGAGTTTGACGCAGGGGTTTCCGCTGACGCAAATAGGTGCTATCACCCCCTAATTTCTGGACAAAAAGCGTAAAACAGTTTGACTGATTAGTGATCAAAAATAGCATTTTTTAGGTTATTTTCATCATCTTTTGATCGGCGAAGTTTGCCACGCCGATTTGATAGACAAGGTTATATGGAATTTTATCGGAACAATTTTTTTTCCTGTTAGATAATGGCAAAAATTCTTTTTCAAAAAACCTTGCCTTATCAAATGGCTTAGCGGCAATTTTTGGCCTATCAAAATCCAATGGCAGAGCGCATTCTTTGTAATAGTTGGCCAATTTTTGCGCCGGTGTTTGGTGCTTGATTTTGCCGTGCCTTCTCACGTGGCTGTAAAAGTGCATCCACTGGCCCATTTTAATTTCAGCATGGCCGAAGGAATCGAATTCATAGCGTGACACCAGCTCTCTTTCCATGATGCTATGAAAGACCTCTATGTAGCTATTTTCTTCCGGTGTGGCAATATGAGTAAACTCCTGGTTGATTCTCATTTCGTTCAAATATATCCGCACTTTATTGGCTAAAAATTGGGGTCCGTTATCGTTTCTGATACTGATTCCTTGGGTCTTTTCATTGCCAACGATGCTGCTCATTAGCCAAATTACATCGTGTTTTTTGATGGAGTTTTTAAAGACGTAATTCAACACCACCCTTGAATAAACATCGATCACCGTTAGCACATAGGAGAATTCCCTTGTGGCGTCAATTCGGATAAATTTGATATCCATACTCAGATATTGCAGTGGGTATTCAGCAACGATTTTTCTGAATTAAACAAATGATCGTTTACCGGCCGATGTGCTAATGATTTGACCACACAACAGTCTTTCATCCCGCATAATTCGATGTACCTTTTTGTAGTTTATCAAGTAGCCAAGTCCATTCAACTCTCTGGTCATGGGCAAATATCCGTAGCAAACAAACTGGATTTGCAAAGTCCGCTTGATGTCGTTTATCACCTCTTCATTCGCAACCACAGTGCCATCCTCTTTCAACGTATACATCGTGGGTTTAAGGCCTGGCCGGTTGGCTTTATGCCGATAATAATAAGCGCTATTGCTCACCTCAGCCCACTGAATTACATTACTCACAGATGTCCGATGACTAAACTGCCTGCAAACACTCATTTTCAGTGGTTTACTCAAGGATTTTTTTTAGCAATTCATTCTTGAATTCCAGTTCCAAACTCAATTTCCCAACCAGTTGTCGCAGTTGCTTGATTTCTGTTTCTAGGCTTCGTTTTTCAGGATCAATGCGCTTGTAATTGTCGTTCAAGCCGGCAAGGCCGTTCAAATCAAACTGCTTTTCCATTTGTGGAACAAAGACT
>JBIPLT010000291.1:0-3593 GCA_044368255.1 Flavobacteriales bacterium | reverse complement strand
AGTAATTTTTTGATTGGCCAATTTACGATCTGTGATATCCGTAACCAAAGCCATGGCGAATTTTTCACCATCTGTTTCAAAATAATTCAAACTTACTTCCACTGGAAAATTAGTTCCATCTTTTTTGCATCCAAATAATTCCATGCCTTTACCCATGGATCGTTTATGTGGATTTTTCATGTAGCCCTCTTGATGCGATGAATGACCCTCTCGATAATTTTGAGGAACTAAAATAGAAATAGGTTGTCCTATTAATTCGTCTGAACTATATCCAAAAAGTTCTTCGGAACGTAAATTAGTTTTGATGATCGTTCCCATTGAATTTACTACCACTAGACCTTCGGCAGCAGTTTCAAATAGCACACTATATAGATTTTGTATATTCATAGACGATGTAAAATTACGAGTGAGGTTAGAAAGAAACCTGATTTAAATCATATTTTAAAAAATAAATTTTGAGGCATGATAATTGTTAATATCAGCAAAAACAAAAATGAACCCACTTTACCTCCTTATATTGACCCTTTCTCTTTCATTTTCAAGCGTAAAAGCTGATCCCGTGTTATCGCCTCCGCCTTTTGAATGGATTATGAAAATGCTAAATATTTTTCAACAACAAGAATCAACCAATTTACTTTTGAATAGTTCGGCTGATAAAACATTGAAACTTCGATTAAAAAAAGATTATGAAATCTTTGACAGTAAAGGCAAATTGGTTTTAAAAGGGAATGGAAAAGAAATTAACATTAGCGATCTCCCAGACGGCAAATACACCATTAAATTCGATAAGGATTATAACCAAATTGAGTATTTTAAGAAAGTCTAACCCCTACGTCTCGAAGACGAGACACCTCCCCTAAGAAAGGGGAGGAAAGAAGAAAAGTAGATTAAATTACTTTATCTTTATAAAAAAAAATCCCTTGTCAGAATTTAATAGAATCACAGAATCATCTTCACATTATAACGACATCGAAAAAATGTCGACAGAGGAAATATTGAAATCCATCAATCAAGAGGATAAGGAAGTTCCTCAAGCCATAGAAAAAATCATTCCAGATATTTTAAAACTTACGGATGCTGTTGCCGAAAAATTAAAAAACGGTGGAAGATTATTTTATATGGGAGCGGGAACTAGCGGGAGATTGGGAATTGTGGATGCATCAGAATGTCCGCCCACCTATGGTGTGCCTCATGGAATGGTAATTGGCATTATTGCTGGAGGAGACCAAGCCATTCGAAAAGCAGTTGAATTTGCCGAAGACAGCAAAGAACAAGGATGGAAGGATTTAGAAGAACATTCAATCAACAAACAAGATTTTGTGATTGGCATTGCAGCTTCTGGAACTACGCCTTATGTGATTGGTGCTTTGGAAAAATGTAATGAAAAAAACATTTCTACAGGTTGTATAGTTTGTAATCCAGGTTCTCCAATTTCTCAAATGGCTAAATTTCCGATTGCTGTAAATGTGGGCCCAGAATTTATTACAGGTAGCACAAGAATGAAATCGGGAACGGCACAAAAATTAATTCTGAATATGATTTCTACCACAGTGATGATTAAATTAGGAAGAGTAAAAGGAAACAGAATGTTGGATATGCAATTAAGCAACGATAAATTAATTAATCGTGGCACAAAAATGGTAATGGAGAGTTTAAATTGTAGTTATTTGGAAGCAAATGAGCTATTACAATTGCATGGCAGTGTTAGAAAAGCAATAAATTCAAAAAATTAAATTATGAAATCAATACTCTTATTACTTTTTATTTTTTTAAATACATTTTTATATTCTCAAAATGTAAAACTACCCACCAATTTCGATAGCGAAATTACCTACTCGGATGTGGTGCAAATAGCGGGAGTTGGTATAGATTCATTGCAAAAAAACGCAAATTTACATCTAAAAAATGATGAGAATGTTTCGGATTTAAAATCAGAAGAGGGTAAAATAACCTGTAAAGGCTATGAAGATTTTATTGGGGGAGCCAAGAAAATAAAAATGAAAATGACATTCGATATAACAATTGAGTTTAAAGAAGGTAAATACAAATACGTTATTGACCATGTAGTTTACAGACCGTATCCAGAGCCAATGACTCCCGAACCAATGCCCATAAATGCCGATAAATTATATTCAGAATATTGCGCATTGATTGCCGAAGGAAAGGAAAATAATAAAGTGGTAAAAAATTCACAAGGAATGTTTGCCATTACTGATAGAGAAATAAAAGAGTTCATTGCCGATCTGGAAAAAGGAATGAAAGACCCCGGTAAGGATGAAGATGATTGGTAATTTAATTTTTTAAAAAACTAATAATTCATTTTATATTTCTTGAAAGCAAGGATAAAAAATCTAATTTTTTGCTAGTATACCTAAAAAAAGGCAGATCAGCGAAAAATCATTTGCGGTTGAAAATAGTAAAGATTTTATTTTTAACCCTTGAAATCGGGATGGCGTGAATTTCCGCCAGTCATTCCCAAAAATGTGTAATACCCAGTCGCGCATTACCACCTATTTCTTCGTTCTCGTAGATTCAAAATCAATTGGGAAAGTTAAAGGGTAAAAAACAATCGAATAAAAAACAAGTGATAGTGTATTATTAAATACCTCCGAACATAGCAACGCGTGTATTCTTTTGAGATTATTTAAGTATGCCCGTTAATTTACTTATTCTTATGGCTAACATTTAGAGTAGATTTCTAAGATTGCACTCAGTTGCTATTTAAAAAAAAATCTCCAACTTACGTTGGAGATTTTTTGCGTGAGATAACACAAATACTAAAAGAAAAGTTGATATCCAATATTTATGAATAATGTTAATGCACCAAAGCCCTGACTGCCTGTGCGATTTGTATTTCCTAATAAATAGCCACCATTTTGTGTAGTACCCCCTCCATTTATACCGGTGCCCCAAACCTGGTCAGAATAATTATCAAAGTCAACTCCCCACACTTCAATAGGTAGGAATAAATCTAAAAATAGTTTACCCTTGGCTAGGCTATACTCATAACCTAAGCCAGGAGTCAACCCTAAAGATCTTGTTCCAAAAAAATTTGTGTATCTGTAGTATAAAGTATCTGTTAACTCTCTTTGACTCGTGGTTTTACCAAACATATTATACCCTACAAAACCAAGACCTAAATCAAGATGAAGCGAATGTTTTTTATCACTAATTTTATTCGTATTCAATATATAGTAGGATGCATTAATACCAAAGCTAAAATTTCTGCCTTCAGAATAATCTGTAGTCACTCCTTTATTTCCACCATCTATAAAAGTATAATCAACGAATGTACCGTTGTGGAACATACCACGAAAACCAATACTAAACTTATCGCTAACTAAATAATCAAATTTAACGTTGGCACCTATTCCGTTTAAGTCAGAACTAAATCCTGCACCAGCTAACATTTTTTTTGAATCTTGTGCGTTCAACTGAAATTGCAGTAGAACAAGCATTAATAAATAAGAGATTTTTTTCATGATTTTTTCTTTCAAAACTATATGTTTCTCATCTGCAGAGAACATTTCTAAAACAAAATCTTTTTAACAATAGTGCATAGAAATAAATAAATTACTAGAACAAATAAAACC
>JBIPLT010000290.1:0-3596 GCA_044368255.1 Flavobacteriales bacterium | reverse complement strand
CAGAAGATTCTTTTTTAAGATACGCAGTAGCATTAGAATTCAAAAAAAACGGAGACGTTGAAAAATCTATCTATTACCTCGAAGAATTAATTAAGAGAGATCCACAATACCTTGCTAGCTATTATCAATTAGGCAAAATTTTCGAAGAGCAAGGCCAAGCACATAAAGCCATTACTTTTTATCGCCAAGGAAAACTTATAGCCGCAAAAGTAAACGACAGAAAAACATTAGGTGAATTAGATGAAGCCTTGATGATTTTGGATGCGGATGAAGAATTCTAGACGAAGAGATTTTAGACGTTTGACATTAGACTAGAAAATTTTAACGCTGAACAACGATTCGTTTCACGCCTCTACTATTTCCACTCAACACCTCTACGAAATACATTCCTTCTGCGAATGAAGAAACAGAAACAGAATTGGAATTAGATTGTGTGAAAACAATTTCACCATTGATATTATAAAGAGTGACTAAATCCACCTGCTTATCATTTCTCAATTGGATATTGATTAAATCACTTGCCGGATTTGGATAAATCCCGAACGAAAGATTATCATGAATTTCAGAAATACTCAAAGTGGTATCGGCCGTTACACGGATATTATCGAACTTCAAAATAAATTTATTATCGGAAAAATGATGAAAAGCGATATAGATGGTTTCATTAACAAAACTATCTAAAGAAACACTTCGTTGCGTCCACATGGGTAATTCTGCATCTGTATAAAACAATAATGTATCTACATAAAAACTATCAATCACTGGCAAGGTGCGTGAAACCAAAACTTCGTATCCATCCGGAAAAGAAGGATCTTCACTTTTCACATCCCAGTATAAAATATTACCATGATTCTCCAATGAAATTTGAGGAAGAATTAAATAATTATCGGCCGTTCCTGTTGGTGTGAACCAAGAAGTGCAAGCAATAATCGAATCACCAATAGAAGTAGAATCTTCATCTTCTATGTAACCAAAACCTGAAGTAATAGTTGAAACTTGTGCGTTGGGCGTTAAACCATCATTATCGATAACCTGCCATCCAGATGGAAAACCAGAGTTAAAATCTTCATTAATAAAAACCACCACCTGTGAGAAAACAGGAGATAAAAACAAGAAAAATAAAACAGAAAATAATAGTGATTTCATGGAATGTAAATTGTATGCAAATATAGCAAAATCCTGACTTAAACTAGACTTAAACGGTGTTGAAGTCGTATTTATTGTATTAGCGGGTAATCTAAGATTTATGAGTCTGCTAATGAGTGTTTCGTTCAAAGTTTTTGAGATTCTGAAACAAGTTCAGAATGACCAAAAACTCACTTTTCTGGATATAAAATAATGGTTTCAGGACCTTCCTTTTTCATATACAATTTATCCTTTTTCCATTCAGTCACTGTCCAAACAGTTGCTTTTCTATTGATCATTATGGTCAATGTATTTCCATCCTCACTTACCTCCCAAGTTCCTCTCAAATATTTGCCATTGGTGGATTGCTCATAAACACCATTTCCATGAATTCGATAAAAATCCATGTATTTATACTCCACTTTTGTATTTCCTTTCATGTGTTCGTGCACCAACCAACTTCTGCAAAAATTTCCTGCTTTTCCAGATGCAGGAGCTACATTATCCAAAGTGGTTTCATTTTTCAATTCAAATTTTTCAAAATCATTCCACGCTTTAATATTTTCTGAATGAAATGAAATTCCCCATTCGCGAGTTTTATTATCGTTGTATTTTACAACAATAACTTTTAAAGCAGTATCCCATTTCCAATAAGCACGATCTTCATAACCCAACAAAGCAGTTTCTAAAATTCCATCTTCACGAAACCATAAGTAATCATCATCCTTATAAATTTGAGTAGTGCCGTTTCTAATATAAGATTTAACTGCATATCTTTTTCCCGTCAAAAAAGTTCCAATGGTATCTTTTAAAATGGGTTCTTTCTTTTTTCCTTGTGAAAAAGATATTATACCGGAGAATAAAAATAAGGATAGAAAAATAAACTTTATCACTTTATAATTTTTTTAAGTGTTTGAAAAATCAAATCAATATCCGTCTTTAAATTTTGTTTTTCTATGTACTGCAAATTTAATTCCAATTTTGCAGGCATCACTTCTTCAATATAGGTTTTCTCTGGATTTTCTGCCTTTCCTAATATTTCATTTTCGTTAATATAGGTTAGTGAAGCTGTATCTGTTAATCCAGGCAGAGCATTCAATACACGAAGTTGTTTTTCATTGTATAAATTTACATATTTTCTCACCTCAGGACGTGGACCCACAATACTCATTTCTCCATTCAAAACATTTATTAATTGGGGAAATTCATCGAGTTTGAATTTGCGTAAAAAATATCCCATTTTAGTAATTCGTGAATCTCGCATTCCAACTGTTAATTGACCTTTTTTATCAGCATCAGTAACCATAGTGCGAAACTTATTCAAATAAAAATCTTTATTGCCTTTTCCTACTCTCTTTTGGCGATAAATAATCGGCCCTTTACTGTCTATGCGAATCAAAATAGCAATGATAACGAAAAATGGAGCTAAAATAAAAATAGCACAGGTGGAAGATAAAATATCAAATATTCTTTTACTAAGCACTCAAAACTTTTTTAACTGCATTGCTAACTGTTTCACAAACTTGATTCACTTGCTCATTGGTTAAATCAAAATAAATAGGCAAACTAATCTCACAAGAATAATTTTTATAGGTTATTGGATAATTTTCAATTTTATATCCTTCATTTTTATAAAATGAAAGCATAGGTAATGGAATAAAATGCACGTTGACTGAAACACCCGACAACATAATTTCGTTAATCACTGCATCACGTTGCTCTTCGCTACAATTATTCAGTCGCAACATGTATAGATGATAACAAGATTGTCGTTTATCATCGCTCTGCAATGGAATTCTCGCCCATTTGAAATTAGAAAAATAGTGGTTGTAAGAAGTTGAAATTTCTCTTCTTCGAAGAAGTGAAGATTCATATCTCTTCAATTCCACTAATCCAATAGCCGCTTGCAAATCCATCATATTACATTTGTAACCTGGCTCAATTACATCATATTTCCATCCACCCAATTTAGTTTTTGCCAAAGCATCTTTATTTTGGCCGTGAAGTGTTTTTATGCAGAGATATTTATAAATAGCTTCATTATCGAATGGAGAAGGTAAATTTAATGCAACAGCGCCACCTTCGGCAGTGGTGAGATTTTTAACGGCATGAAAAGAAAAAACAGAAATATCCGTTAACGATCCAGTACGTTTTCCATTGTAGGTTGCGCCAATAGAATGTGCAGCATCACTTAAAACAAGAATTCTTCCTAACATTTTTTGTTCTTCGGTATTCGCCAAAAATAAATTTCTTTTTTTCTCTATAATGGAATGAATCCAATCAAAATCACAAGGCATTCCTCCCACATCAACTGGCATAATTACTTTTGTTTTTTTAGTAATAGCAGCTTCTAATTTTGAAGGATCCATACTAAAATCTGCATCATTCACGTCTACCAAAACAGGAATGGCACCTACATGTTTCACTACATTTGCCGTAGCACAATAGGTATAGGCAGGAAGAATGACTTC
>JBIPLT010000084.1:0-11440 GCA_044368255.1 Flavobacteriales bacterium | reverse complement strand
CCAGAAACTTCCAGGTATGATTTGCCAGATAATAAAATTCTACGGGAAGCGGTTGATGTATATGTTCAAACAGTTCATAATGGAGGTAAAGCTGAATTCATGAAAGTACTAAAAATGAATGATGCGGGTGAATACGAAACAGTTTATGAGGAAAAGGGAGAAGATTATGTTCCTGGACAAGAAACAGCAACTGTTGGTAATTCTGACGAATATCCTGAAGGGGATGTAAGTATACATTCTCATCCTACAGTTGTAATTTCTGGTAATGGTCAAGCCACATTTCACGATGCAAGAAAGCGATCAGCCGGGTATTTAAAAGATGAAGGGGTATTTGAAAAATATGATTTAAACATCATAGTAGGTAAAGGAGGCGAAATTGATTATGAATCCTATAAGGCAGTTAAGCAGGATTATCGACAAGATGTTATGTGTTTCTATAATAGCACTGATGCAACTCCATTTGCTGAAGTAGGTATATCTGCCATACAGAAAATAGTGAATAGTAAAACTAAAACAGAAAGTAAAACTTACGAGAAATATTTAAAAAATAAAAAACCTTGAGAGCGAATAAATTTTTTCTGATTTTAATTTTTTTTTGTTATTCAAATTTAATTTTTGGAATTGCAAATAACACAATTACAAAATCAGATAGCTTAAGTATACAATTTACTATTAACAATACAACAACTGAATTTAAAATCAGTTTGAATAAGAATCAGTTTATCGACTTTGAGGGCTCAAAAATATTTGTAAATGTCTCGATTTTGTGTGATACGTATTATGTTTCCTTAGCTTATTGTAAGGATAATAAAATATTTTTAATTGAAGATAAAACAAAAAATAGCAATAATGATGGAATACAAATTATTCTATATAATTCGGCTGGCAAAAATTTATTCTCATATTCACTTATAATAAACCAGATTGGTAAAGCAACTTATGGCTTTTATATAAAAAACAATAAAAAAAATTTAGAATTTATTATGGATAAATATCAGCAGTAAGTTCTGTTTCAAATTATCACTTTTGTTATAAAACCAGTTCTATTGGATTTACAATCTATTTGTTAATTGCTAAAAAAAATGAAATTTGATTTAATTAATGAAATTCCCCTCCCACATACCACAAAATAAAATTTCTCCGTTTGGGGTCACACTTGCCAATAGAAATTTCACCTCAGAAAATTACAGATATGGCTTTAATTCGATGGAAAAAGACAACGAATTAAAAGCGAATAATAACTCATATGATTTTGGTGCGCGGATTTATGATAATAGATTAGGGAGGTTTATGAGTGTTGATAGTGAATATTCAAAATTTCCAGAAAATTCTACCTATTTATATGCCTCAAATAATCCGATAATTTATATTGATGTGGATGGTAATGGTCCAGAATATTTTGTTCAAAGTATAACTATTTCTAAAACTATTAAAGCTCAATTGAGGAAACTTGAATCAGGAAAGATTTGTTTTCATGATTTTCAAGGTAAAATTGATAAACACTCGAATAAAATATTTACGAATGTTCCAAGTGGTGAATATATTAAAAGAAGATTTTCAGAAGGAGGAATAGCAATGCATCTTTCTGAGACCAAAGCAAGCGATACAAAATACGATGGTTATTACCATTTAATGC
Organism: Flavobacteriales bacterium; assembly: GCA_044368255.1. Classification (GTDB taxonomy): domain Bacteria; phylum Bacteroidota; class Bacteroidia; order Flavobacteriales_D; family UBA2798; genus CAMBFX01. The sequence goes on along the minus strand of JBIPLT010000084.1, from coordinate 9,804 downwards.
CTTTCATTACAGCCAAGCCAGAATCTTACAAAACATTCGATGCAATCGTAACAGTTAATATTGTTGAAGAAGGTAAAAATGGAAAACTTGTTCAGTCAACTTTTAAAATTGTTGATCCAGATAGACAATCTTTTTTGGAATCATATTATCCGATGGCGATTTTGGCAACCGAAATGAAACTTATAGGCGTACAAGGTGAAATTGCAGAATTAAGAAGTAAAATGCAAAGGATTGAATTAAGTGTTGATAATTATAGTGAAGAAAATATTGGTAAAGGTATGACCAAGAAAGGAAGACAAGACGGCAGTGCAGGGGATGAAGTTAGTTCAGCTCTTGTTCAAATGGGAGATATTTCTGACTTGCAATCAGCAAAAGAAAAATGGTCGAAACTAGTTGCTAAATCTGAATTTTTGAAAGGAGAAATTAAGGATTTGAAAAAAGCTCAAAAAGAAAATGCTGATTTAAAAGGTAAAACCACTGTAAAATAATAAATGATGAAAAACTTTATTCCAATTTTACTTCTTTTATTAGCATGTTCGAATGATAATATTAATGGTGATGGCGAAATTAAAAATTCAAAAGCAGAAAAATTAATCGAACAGCGGGATAGCGTTTTTCTTTATATGAAAAACAACTATTCATCAATAAACAAAATACAAATTGAGAACCTGACTGGCCAATGGAAATTTGATTCAATTTTAGAGAAAAATGAATACTTTCCTATTGGTCAATCCTGTATTTTATTTCACGATTGGGGTGGTTTTGCTGAGGGATATTGTAAAGATACTACTGATCTTTATAATATTATTTCACCTAATTTACTCTATAAAATTTCATTTGATACATTAGAAATACATCACAACGTATCAAAAGGAAAAGGGACAGAAATTCCGATTCTTACTGCTAAAACACTAAAGAGTAAATATCTAATAATCGATGTTGATAGTTTTTCTTTAGTACTTTATGATATTAAAAAGAAAAATATCCGATTTCATTCAAGATACGATTTAAATTAATTTGAAATTCGCCTCTCAAATACCATCCACTAAATTTTCTCCGTTTGGGGTCACACTTACCAATAGAAATTTCACTTCTTCAAGTTACAGATATGGGTTTAATGGAATGGAAAAAGATGATGAAGTGAAGGGTAGTGGGAATAGTTATGACTATGAAATGAGGTTTTATGATAATAGACTTGGAAGATTTTTGAGTATTGATCCAGTTGCAAATTACTACCCTTCTCTATCTACTTATCAGTTTGCAAGTAACACTCCTATTTGGGCAGTAGATTTAGATGGTCTTGAAAAAGTATGTGGGGCTTCTGTTGGCCCACTTAGTGATGGATATATTAGTTGTGCTTTCAAAGCAACACAAGCAGCTAAAATTGAATCTGAAAAAAATAAAGTAACACAGGAAATTACAAAACAAGAGTCGAAAATTGTGCCTTCCTATTTGCAAAGTGTAGGTAATGAAATTGCGCAAGTTCACCAAGAATTGTTTTTTTCAGAAGCTCCCAGAGAAGTATTTACAGAAGATTATAAAATTGCCCAAGAAGGAATTAAGTCAAGAACTAAGTTTATGAGCAATTTTTCTGATTTTGAGACTGGGATGATTCGTAGTTTAAAAGAAGGAGCTGAAATTGGAACCACAGTGGTTGGAGGGATGGGTGCTCTTAAAGGTATGTCAAAAGCATATCAAGCTTTTAAGACAGGAAGCATGATACAGGGTGTAAAAACCTTTGCACTTGAAAGTGTTAGCATTCATAATTTAAGAAGTACTGAAGGTGTATTGGCTTTTTCGACTAATTTAACCAGTACAATATCTTCTGAAGGTATTTTGAATCAGATGGATTTATCAAGCATCGATGGTGCAGATATTATGGGGAGCTTGTTGAAGAGCAGTTCAATATTCAACTCAGCTGTGGATATTAGTTTAGGAGGAGACCTTCATGTTGCTGGAGTAAATAAATCATTAGCCAATTTTACTATTGATTTATCTTTGAATTGCATGTCCGAAAATCTTAGCAACTTCATGAAAGTAGGAGGCACTACATTAACATTTGGTCAAAAATATGGAATAAATTCTTCTACAAATACCTTAACAAATACTGCTATTGAAGGTATTGGTGATACACAAGAACCAAAAAAAAAGGAAGACTAAAATAATTTGACAATATGAAAAATATTAGAATTGAAAAAATTATTTTTATAGTGTTTCTTTTGTTTCTAACAGTCTTTCTTATTCGACTCCTAATTAATAATGATAGACTGGTTAATAAAGGTAAAAAAATAGAAGGTAAGGTTATTAAATATAAAAGAGCCAAAGGTTTTAGTCAATTGGTAGATTATAAGTTTGAGTATAAAAACAAAATTTATTATGGTAGTTCCTATGTTACTTCCGCTCCAGATTGCATACATTATGATGGATGTAAAAGTGCAAATCTAAAATGTGAAATTGCATTTTTACCTGATGATCCAGATATAAATGAATTTGTAGAACTTATTGAAGATTAAAATGTGTAAAAATATTTTTGTTCTTTTTGCAATTCTATTTTTATACTCAACTGAATTGACGGCTCAAAATGATTATACGCAAAAAATTGCAAAAGAAATACAAAATGGAAATAAGGATCAAGCTTTAATTTATATCGATGAGGCAATAAAATTATATCCAGACAATATCAGTTTTTTAGATATAAAAGCTGTAATATTATACGAAACTGGAAAAATAGACGAGAGTCTTGACGCATATTTTAAACTTTTAAATATTGACTCAACTTTATTCAACCCATACATTATGATAGGTTACATTTTTGAAAACAAAAAGAAAAATTATGATAAAGCCAAAAATTATTATGTTAAATCTTTACCATATGCGACAGATGATTCATTAATGGGCATCAGTTTCTACACTCTTGGACGGATTAATTATAATCTGAATAAAATGGATTATTCTTATACCTATTTGAAAAAAGCTGCAGAATATGATTCTTTAAATTTAGAAGTTCTAATTACTTTGGGAGCCGTCTGCGATGAATTGAAAAAAGAAGAAGAGGCATTTATCCATTTAAATAAGGTTTTAAGATTAAATCCGAATAATGTTAAAGCATATAATAATATTGGATTTATCTATTTAGATAAAGGAGACTTTAAAATGGCGATTAAGTATTTTGATAAAATAATTGCTTTAAAAAATAATGAGGCTTTCGCATTTAATAATAGAGCTTTCTGCAATTTAAAATTAGGGAACTTAAAGAAAGCACTTGCCGATGTTAATACTTCTATCGAATTAGATCCAGAAAACGCTTATGCATATAGGAATAGGGGTTTAATATTTATTGAAATGGATGAGGAGAAAAAAGCCTGCATAAATTTTTCAACCGCTATCGAAAAAGGATTTTCACTTAACTATGGAGAAGAGGTTGAACAGTTGAAAATTAAATATTGTAAGTAAATTAGTTACAGTTCTGGTTACTGATTCAAAAGATCAATTTTAATACCCGATGGTGCAGATTTACCACTACAGATGTTCGCGGATTTGCAACTTTTCTGAAGAACGAAGTAAATAATTTTTGAAACAAAAAAATTTGAAATACATAAGTAAAAATAAAATAGTAACTTTAATAGTTGAAATCCCTCTCCAAAATATCATCAAAAACATTTTCTCCGTTTGGGGTAACGCTTACCAATAGAAATTACAATAGTTCAGACTACCGATACGGCTTCCAAAATCAAGAAAAAGATGATGAATTAAAAGGCGAAGGAAATTCTGTGAATTTTAAATACAGAATGCATGACCCAAGGTTGGGAAGATTTTTTGCAGTGGATCCTTTAAGTTGGAAATATTTTTATAATAGTCCATATGCATTTTCTGAAAATAGACTAATTGATGGAATAGAATTAGAAGGATTAGAAGTTAGGAGCATTCATTTAGATATTCGCGGGGCAGTGGAGAGAAATGCATTAGGGGTTACGGGTTCAGTAAGTGCGGGATTAATGTTTGATGGTTCAGGGCTTGCTTTTTTTGTAACTCCTGGTGCCGGAGTCTTTTTTGGTCTAGGAGGTATTTCAGTAGGAGGAGGATATTCTTATCATACGGAAAAATCTATTGAAGACCTTAAGGGCTGGGGAGGTTCAATTTCATTCTCTGCATTTTTTACAGGTGGCTTAGAATTCGGTCTTAATGTTTCATCAAATATGAAACCGGGGGGGACAATTTCTTTTGGTGTTGGTAAACTTACTGGTGTTTCAATTCAATTAGATTATGCATTTATTGGTGAAAAAATTACATATACAGAGGCTAAAAATTATATTGAAGGAGTATTGAATGACTCTGGTTTAGACCAAGATCAAATTTCTGGAATTAAGGAATCAATTAATAATTCCATTGATGAAGTTATTAGCTCAATTGATACTGACTTAAATAAAAATGTAACAACAATAAATACTGCAACGCAACGAATTAATGAACGTAATCATGAAATGTCAAAACTTTCTCCCGATTCATTTATTTATAAGATTAAGAAATCAATGAATCAGATTGATCGAAATACTATTAAAACAAAAGAAAGCGAAAACAAAGACCTTAATAACACAAAAACAAATCTCGAAAACATTAAGTTTGAGTAATAATATTATATGGAAGCAATTATAGTTACAGTATTTATTGTTTTTGGGACGATTCAATTGACATTATTACGAAAGTATTTATCAACTAGATATGGTTCTTTTAAAGAATATAAAAAAGTAGAACTAAATAAAAGGAACAAAGAAGATAAATATGTAGTTTTTATTTATGCCTTATCTTTGTTAATAATGATTTACTCTTTGGCTATTAGTATGTTTTTAATAATGTATTTTAGGTCATTGTAATCGATAAGTACTGCTTCTAATTCTAGTTTTATCGTTAAAATAAAATTTTTGCAAATAAAATTGAAATCCCTCTCTCAAATACCACAAAATCGATTTTCTCCGTTTGGGGTCACACTTACCAATAGAAATTTCAATAGTTCAGACTACCGATATGGCTTCCAAAATCAAGAAAATGATGCCGAATTAAAGGGAGAAGGAAATTCCATAAACTTTAAATTTAGAATGCATGACTCACGATTGGGAAGGTTTTTTGCAGTGGATCCTTTGGCAGCAAAATATCCACATAATTCAACTTATGCTTTCAGCGAAAATAAGGTTATACACATGGTTGAGTTAGAGGGATTGGAGGCAACCTATAAGCATATTTTTAAACTAAATACAAAGAGCGAGCTTCAGATAACAATTCACGTTGATATCGTTAATTCAACTGGTAAACCAATTAATGAAATGACATTAGCAAGCCTTGAATCAGGAATAAAAAATATTATTGAACGTGAATTACAATCGTCTGATGCCGGAGATGGCACAACCATTGAGACGACAATAAATTTTGGCCCTTCTGTTGATAAAGGGAATTCTACTTCTAACTTTTATATTGAATTAGTAGACCAGGTTATTGATCCCAATACTGGAACTCCTGTAGTAGGACCAAAAGGAAGTACAGTTGCAGGAATGGCAGATAAAATTGGAGATACGCAGAATAATAGAGTTCAAGTAGTATATGATCCAACTGCTACGACTGTGGAATTTGATGTGATTAGAACAGCGGCACATGAATTGTCTCACGCTTTAGGCTTAAGGCATCCACAAGGTGAAAAAGGGGCATCAATGATGGATAAAAATGCTGCAAATTATGGTTCAGACCCTAAGGCAAAAGTAACTGTTGCAGATAGTCCGAATAATTTAATGAGATGGTCAACTTATTCTTCAGGTACTGATTTAACAAAAGGCCAAGTTGAAACAGTCATTAAGCAAATATTTAATGATGGGGGAAGTAAAACCTATTGGGAAATGACGGGTCGAACTAGTAGCGGTAAGAGTAAAACAGTCCAAAAAGCGATGCCTAATGATTTTTTACCGTCTTATATTGACGAAAAATAATTTTACTCTTGAAAAAGATATTTATATGTATTCTTATGATTTTTCTTATCGCCTCGTGTGGTGAAAAAAGAGAATTAAAAGAAAAGTATAATGACCAACTTAAAGGGGATATTCATTCCTCTTATATTGAGTTAAATAATAAGTCTGATTATTTCAAAAGCAAATTTCTTGCTGTTTTTGAAGTAGGGTTTGTTAAGGATACTGTAACTCTTTTTAAAAATAATCTACCAGATACTTCAATTGTCTTAACAACTATTGAAAGTTTAGGATATGCTGGATTTCTTGAATTAAATCGAAAATACTTAGATAAATATTCAATTTTTATAAGTGGCTATAATGATACTATTAAAATTACAGACAATAATTCTAAATACATTTATATTCAATATTTCGGACCTCAAAATACTGATAAAAAATCAAGGGTTTTGCAAACTTTATACAGTAATAAAGAAAGGAAATATGAATAATACTATATCAGATTCCCATTTGCACGGACTTGTAACTATTCTCACTTTACGAAGTGAATAATCCGCCTGAGGTTAAAATTTGAAATTCATAAGTAAAAATAAAATAGTAACTTTAAAAATTGAAATCCCCCTCCCAAATATCGCAAAAACCATTTTCTCCGTTTGGGGTAACGCTTACCAATAGAAATTTCACTTCAAATAATTATCGATACGGCTTTAATGGAATGGAAAAAGATGATGAAGTGAAGGGTGTAAATAATAGCTATGATTTTGGTGCGAGGATGTATGATAATAGACTTGGACGTTGGTTAAGCAAAGATGTACAAGAAAGGCAATACCCTTCCCATAGCCCTTATAGTTATTCTCTAAACTCACCAGTTTTGCATAACGACCCAAATGGTGAGTGGGCCGAAGTAACAACAAAAAAATATTTTAAGAATAAGACAGGAGAATTAGTTCAGAAAACAAATTTTTGGCATATTTTTAGACAAACAAAAAAAGCTGAAAGAACAATTGTATATCATAATGCTAAAGTTTATAATGGAACTTCTGTTGATTTAAGTTCAGAAAATATGTCGAAAATTGCCGCTGGCATGAGTTCTGAAATTAAAGAATTTTGGTCTAGAACTACCTCTGAAGATTCAAAATATCAAGTTGATGTAAAAGTAGAATTTGATGGGGGAATTAGTGTAGTTACTGATTTATCTACTGTGAAAGCTAAAGGTAAAAAGCCAGATAATTTATTCATCATCGAAGAAGAAAGTTTTATTGGAGGATTCACAAGCAAAATCCTAAACAATGTGTATGGAACACCAAGTAGTTTAGCTTTAGGATCAAATCTTATCTTAATAAATGCAGGTGCTGTTGGTGTTGGAACTGCCGAGGCAAATCAAAAATACAATCAGGAAACTGAAATTAAAAGCACTTCTACATTAGGTCATGAAGTTGGGCATTGGGGTGGTCTTGACGATAATTTAATTGATGGTGACGCTATGTATAATAAAGCAGTAGGATTGCCGAATGATAATGAATTAAAAAAATTCTACAATAATGGTCAAAATTCAAATTCAAGTTTCAAATCCTCTTTGAATAAATATATTCGAAAAACTACTGAACCAGATAAAAATTAATTAATATGCATTTTCTGTTTTTTTTGTTTTTTGCTATCTCATTTAATCAATTAATTGGTCAAACCTTAACGGAGTTTGATATTACCAATATAAATCTCGGATGTGAGGTTCAATTTAAAGAATTACCATTTAAAAAACCAAGTAAGTACGAAACAGAGCCATCTGTTCTAGTAGGCGATAGTCTAATAGTTATTAATAAATATTATTCGGATGAAAAATATTATAAAAATTCATATACACATAATCTTGAATTTTCAAATTTCAGAATAGGTGTATTAAATTCTGATTATGCTGAAATACAATTAAAGGGTTTAACTGCCATCAAAGTAACTGGCTTTTTTAAATATTCTGATAAAGATATTTTATATGAAAACTTATCAAAAACATATAAAAAGAAAAAAAAGATAAGTGAAACTGGAGAATCTACAACACACAGATTTTTTGACAAAAAGTTAGTAATAACTATGAGAATTTTACATAAAGAAAATTCTATTCAAATCATTATAGTTTCTAAAGATGATAAATGCTAGGATCTTTAATGTATTATTTTCTATAATAATAGTAATTGATAATTTGTTTAGCTGTAATAATCTAGGCAATACTAAATAATATATAAATCCTGAAATCCCCCTCTCAAATATCGCCAAATAAATTTTCCCCGTTTGGGGTAACGCTTACCAATAGAAATTACAATAGTTCAAACTACCGATACGGCTTCCAAAATCAAGAAAAAGATGATGAATTAAAAGGCGAAGTGAACTCAGTAAACTTTACTTATCGAATGCATGATCCAAGGTTGGGAAGATTTTTTGCAGTGGATCCATTATTTAAAAAATATCCCTTTAAATCTAATTATGCTTTTAGTGAGAATAAAGTAATTGCTTTTATCGAATTGGAAGGACTAGAATCAACTAACGCAACTTGGTTTATCCCTGAAAAATCTGGATATGAAACTAAATTGAAAACAGGAAATGATGTTTCAGCTTTCGAGAATTGTTCAAATACGGAAGTAACAGAAATGTTATTAAACGTAGCGAAAGAAGGAGCCACAAATTTAATTTCAAAAGTTGAAAATCTGTTTGAAATACCGTCTGGCAATGGTGGTGGTGGAAGCACATGGCTTGGTGACGCAATAGATTATTTAGATTCACAAGCTGGCGGGATTACTATGACCAACTCTCAAAGTGACGCTGATAAAGCAGGAAATGACAGAAAAGGTAAACCAGAAAATGGACATGTTGATTTATCATGGTTCTCTGCAAGTAAGGCTGGACAAACATGGGAAAGCCCAACTTCCATTGGTGAAAAAGCAAAAAATGTAGCCGAAGGAATTAGCAGTGGAAAAAAAGCAGCTGATGAATCAGGATGGTTTGATGAAAAAGCTTCAAAAAAAGGAACTAAAGATGCAGAATATGTCGGTACTGGGAAAGTAGATACTACTTTGCATTTTAATGGTGAAGTTTTTCAAAAAGATACCTTTCTTGAAAATACTAAAACCGGAGAAACTATTAAAAATACGGTTTCATATGGTACAACAAAAGATAAAAAGGAAACTCAAAAAGGTTGGAATACTTCTAGGGACTGGAGTAAATAATTTATTATGAAAAGAATATTTCATTGCACAATGATCCTGCTAATAGGACTTTTAGCAGGATGTAATTCCAAAAAAAAAGAAGTAACAAATTCTTTTGATAAAAATTATTATCTAAACCAAATGAAATTATTCATATCAGAAGAAATAAAGAATGAAACAGAAATACGAACACTAATTGAGAAATATTTCTATAAACCCGAGGAGATTTATAAAAGTGAAAACTATGACATAATTATTGGCCTTTTAGGTGAATATAAAATTGTCTCTAAGAATAAAAAAACTTTGCATTTTATTAATGAGGAAATTTTACAGACTGAAAGAAAAGGAGAACTAGATACTAATTTTTGTGATTGTAGTGTTCTGTATACAAATGCTGACACTTCAAAAATATTTTTTTCATGCTACAAGTTTGGTAAAATCTTCTCAATTATGCCTATATGGGATGGTAATAAGGAGATGAAAATAACATGGCTTAGATAATTATAATTTTTAAATAGATAAACTAGTATTGAAATTCCTCTCCCAAATATCATCAAAAAAAATTTCTCCGTTTGGGGTCACACTTACCAATAGAAATTTCAATAGTGCAGACTATCGATATGGCTTCCAAAATCAAGAACGAGATGATGAAATGAAAGGCG
>JBIPLT010000289.1:0-3608 GCA_044368255.1 Flavobacteriales bacterium | reverse complement strand
CTTAGAAAAGAAGAAAAAAGGGCTATTTTAGATTTTGTTTTAGAAATAAATAACAAACGCCTTCCGGTAGTTTTAGGAATGGGTGGATACGATACACGTGAACTTTTAGAAACGGTTGAAAATTTTGATTTTACAGGAGTAGATGCCATTTTATCAGTGAGCCCTTATTATAACAAACCAACTCAAGAAGGTTTATTTGCTCACTATAATGAATTGAATAAAAATACTCCTTTGCCAATCATTCTTTACAATGTTCCGGGTCGTACGGGTAGAAATATGCAAGCGGAAACCACTTTGCGTTTGGCGCGAGAATGTAAAAATATCATTGGTATTAAAGAAGCGAGTGGAAGTTTTAATCAAATCATGTCCATCATTCAAGAAAGACCAAAAGATTTTTTAGTGACTTGCGGTGATGATGCGATTGCTTTACCCACGATGTCGGTGGGAGGAGATGGAGTAATTTCAGTAGTTGGGAATGCGTTTCCGAAGGAATTTTCGGAAATGGTCAATTTAGCCATGAACCAAAAATTTGAAGAAGCACAAAAAATACATTACGCTCTTTTAGATATCATTCAACATTTATTTGTAGAAAGTAATCCATCGGGAGTAAAAGAAGTATTGAAAGTTTTAGGAGTGGCGCAAAATTATACTCGTTTACCTATTGTTCCAGTGACCGAAGTAACCGCGAAGAAAATTTATTCGTTGTTAGCGGCTTGTCCGTATGTGAAGATTTAGAAGGGAGTTTTTCGTTCTTGGTTTTTGGTTTGATCCTTCGATACGGTTTTCGAAGACTCAAACCTACTCAGGATGACGTAACGTTTCGAATTAATAATGAGAATAGTCATCCTGAGTAGAAACGAGTCTTCGAGTTTCGTATCGAAGGAGGAATAGATTTTTCAATGAGCTAATAATTTTACATTTTAAATTTTTCATTTTTAATTAATCTTATGTTTCAAAAATACCTCGATAATTTAAAGATTGCAGAACTCAATAAAATGCAATTATCCACTATTGAAGCAGCAAAAGAATCCAATGATTTGGTTTTGCTTTCTCCAACGGGATCTGGAAAAACATTGGCTTTTTTATTGCCCATCATTGAGCGTTTAGATAAAAATGTAAAAGGCGTTCAAGCTTTGATCATTGTTCCATCGCGAGAATTAGGATTGCAAATTGAACAAGTGTTTAAGCAGCTCGGAACAGGATTTAAAGTGAATTGTGTGTATGGTGGACATAATACCAAAATTGAACGAAATAATTTAACTGAGCCACCTGCTGTTTTAGTAGGCACTCCTGGAAGATTAGCATATCATATCGATCATCAATATTTCAATCCAGTTACCATCATGACATTGGTATTGGATGAATTTGATAAATCATTGGAATTTGGTTTCAAAGATGAAATGGCATTTATCGTTGGGAAAATAAAAAGAAATGCAAAAAAAATTCTGACATCCGCAACCGATTTACAAGATATTCCTCCTTTTACTCAAGTAAAAAATCCGATTCAATTGGATTTTTTGGAACATGCTTCTCCAGTTACCAATGATTTAAGTTTGAAATTCATCAAGTCACACGATGATGATAAGTTGGAAATATTATTTTCTCTTCTCTGTAAATTGAAAAATGCACCCTGTTTGGTTTTTTGTAATCAACGCGATTCAATTGCGCGAGTAAGTGATATGCTCACTCGTAAAAAAATGGCTCATGGAATTTTTCATGGACAAATGGAGCAAGATGAAAGAGAAAAAGCATTAATTAAATTCCGTAATGGAAGTTTTCCAACTCTCATCACCACCGATTTAGCTGCACGTGGATTAGATATTCCCGATATCGAAGCAGTCATTCATTATCAATTGCCACAAACCTTAGATGTTTTTACGCACCGAAATGGAAGAACCGCTCGAATGAATGCCGATGGAACGGCTTATTTTTTATTGACTTCTACCGAATATTTACCGCCATTTATTAAAGAAAAACCAGATCAGTTGGAATTAGCTGATAAAAGTAGTTTGCCCGAAATGCCAAAATTCGTTACACTTTATATTGGTGGTGGTAAAAAAGACAAGATCAACAAAGGTGATATTGCGGGTATGTTGATGCAAAAAGGAAAACTCGAAAAATACGAGGTGGGATTGATCGAAGTGCTTGACCATTCATCTTATGTGGCCGTGAGCCGCACTAAAATCAATAAGGTTTTGGAACTTATCAAGGGTGAAAAAGTGAAAAACAAAAAAGTGAAGATGGAAATCTCGAACTAGATGGTTATAATTTTGCAGTAGAGATACTGTAAAATGAGCTTTAACCTTCAGCCTAAACTTAAAGACGATAGGGTAGAAATTGTTCCGTTAAAAGCGGAAGATTTCGAAAAGCTCTATCAGGTAGCAGCTGATCCATTAATGTGGTTGCAACATCCCAATAAAAACAGATATAGAAAAACAGAGTTCGCTACTTTCTTTGCAGGAGCAATGGAGTCGGGTGGAGCCTTTTTAATTTACGATGCCAATACACATGATATTATTGGTAGTTCACGCTTTTATGATTGGAATGAAAAAGATAAATCGATTGCCATCGGTTATACTTTTTTTGCGATTACGCATTGGAAAAAAGGGTTTAATTCGGCAGCAAAACATTTGATGATTGAACATGCTTTTCAGTTTGCGGATAAGATTTTATTTCACGTGGGTTCTAAAAATAAACGTTCGCAGATTGCAATAGAACGATTAGGTGTAGTAAAAATGGAAGAGCGAGAAATAAAATATCATGGAGAAGAGGGGAGTCTTAATTTTATCTATGAATTGACTCCTAAGCTCTGGAAAGAATATTTGGAGAGGAAGAGGGAAGAGGAAGAAGGGAAGTAGGCAGTTTTTAGTTGGCAAGGAAGAGAAGATTTAACCACAAATTACACAACTATTTTCACGAACGAAGTGAGTAAAGGCGCTACGCTTATTTCACGAAGAACATAAAGTAAAGATTTAAGGAGAGAGGAAGCCATGAGGGAATCCTTAGATACGACTTTCTAAGAATCGATTCTATTCTGGATGAGAGTGTGGAAATTATAAGTTGAAATGGTCACCCTGAGTAGCGAGGAACGAGCGTATCGAAGGATGAATTGATTCTTCGTTGCACTCAGAATGACAACTTTCCTCACGACCTTTGGGAGTAAAACGCTTCGCTTTTTAAAACAAAAAAAGCCCCGTGTTTCCACAAGGCTTAATTCTTCAATTTACATTTTTCATTTTACATTTCTTCTCTTAGTACCCAAACAATTCCTCCAATGTCAATTCCTTCACTGTTCCTAATTTTCCTAGAGCCTCCATATCCAAATCGGCTTTTTTACCAATCACACAATAAGAATATTTTCTTCCTTTGATATTTTCATTGAAAAATTTCTCCAAATCATCCAGAGACATCGTGCTCAGTTGCTCGTAAACATCTTTGCGGATATCATGATCAAAAGACATTCGCTCGGCTGTTTTGTAATTCCAATAGATATTGGTTTTTAAAATACGTTCTGATTCGATTTTTTTCAAAGCCGCCAATCGCGATTGTTCATATTGCAATTCTGCTTTTGGCATCGTATTCATTAATACTTGCATCGCATCAACGGC
>JBIPLT010000402.1:0-3614 GCA_044368255.1 Flavobacteriales bacterium | reverse complement strand
ATCCCGGACGTGGATCTACTTAAATCTTTTTACGAGCACACAACGGTCCGCCTCCCACAAGGAAAAGTAGGTAGCGCCAAAATCACCTTCAACACCGGGGTGGCCCAGGGCAGTGTACTCTCCCCCCTTCTGTTCTCACTCTTCATCAACGCACTCTCGAGATACCTTGATGACATAGGAAACAAGGAACAAATTGGTCATGGACTTCCCAATATCGCACCATTCTGCCATATACTATTTGCGGACGACATGACGCTACTGGCACAAACCGAAACAAAGATGCAACAGCTCATGAACGCCGTCCAAGAATTCGAGGCTTGGAGTGGAATCCACGTAAACACAACCAAGACAAAACTAATGGCGATAGACGGAACCGTAGCCAATCGAATAGACGCAGTAACGGTTACATATCGAGACGAACCATTACCTCTAACCCCAGAATCTGAAGCAGTCAGATACTTGGGCTTCTGGGCTACCCCGAACGGCAATATGAAAGCAGCGATGGACCTGGTGTTTGAGAGAACCATCAAGGCAAAGGAAACGATTCAAGGGCACCCATTAGACCCGAAACAAGCAATAGAAGTCTTTGCGGCGAAAGCAGTGGGCAACTTCCGATACCTAGCGACGGCACCATGGAAAAGGAGAGACCTCGACAGGCTGGACCGTCTATGGAGACAAGGGTACAAGACAGCATGGAAACTCAACGAAAGCACAGCAAATCACCCATGGACATCACCAAAAGACATGGGGGGTATGGGATACACCACAACCCTGGCCGTCATTGCCCACACCCTCCACGCGCACGTCGATAGGTGCATGCAAACAGAAGATGTAGCCTGTCAGATCATGAAGAACAACCTCCAACGGGCCATGCGAGAATGGCTCTGCACATCAAAAGCAGAAATGACGCGAGAAGCGGAGGCCAGATCCTGGGACGAAACAACGGGCAACGTCTGGCACAGACTCGCCGCATGTGACAACCTACTGGACACAGACTCATGGAAACATGGGGAACCACCCCAGAGACAGGGCATCTCTTTCGCAACAGCCACCAGACATTTACGAATTCTAAAACGCCGGATAGAGGAGACTATGGGCTCCTCGGCAAGACATCAAGACACACACAGCATATGGAAAGATATCTCGAAAGAACAATGGGAATTGCTATGGTCGGGAGAGACGGCTCTACGCAGATACGGCGCGGCCCTATGGGCAGCGGGACATCAAACGGTAAATCTCCTACCCGACAGGACCGCTGCCCAGATCCCCCACATCATGTGTATAACAGGAACAGGCGCCCAAAGACACACGGCCAAAGTACCGTCCACAAAAGGTATACCACCCGCAGCAAGACAAACTATTGAACAATATCTAAAGTTGGTAGACTGGGCAAGCCTACTCGCCAACGAGAGTCCCCAGAAGAACGACCAATCATGGACCTCCTCAACCGAATTCCTGACCTGGCAGGAGTCTCAACTAACCCCCTCCCAAGACATTGGCAGACAAATACAAAACCTCATCCATGAACCGTCCGAGACTGTTCTACGGGAAGAGCTAGAAGATATAAAGCACACAATGAGACAAGACACACCTCTGTCATGGCTGATAGAGACCGTAACGACAGAATTGTGGAACGAGGAACAATTCCAAGGAGGAGATCTACCCATACAATGCATCCCAGGACTACAAACCGTGTGGCATCATCTAACGGCTCACATCAAGCAGGACAGAAAGGCAACAGGAAACACCATCCGATCTTGGCGTATCTCTCTCACAAGCGACAACACTACAAATAAGCAAGGCTGCCCGATCTGCCAAATAAGGCACACTGCCACATGTAGCACATGTTACCGCCCAAAATGTGGAAAGGAATTTTGTAGGGCCTCAAAGGATCCATGCCCGACATGTCAGGAGATCAACACCCCGACCCCCAACACGATGGAAATCGACATTCCATCGGCTAACCTCCACGTCTTAGGTTTAAACTTTGTCGAACGCATATCAGGAATGAGGATGTTCCCAAGAAGTACAGAAATGGGGGAAAAAAACACAGACCCACGGACGAACCAAGACATCCAGTTTCAAGTAAGGGTTAAAGGTTGGAGCGAGCTAAAACAACAGAACCGAGCCAAGACGCTCCTAACATTATCAGATAAGCAAATGGTAAAATCACTCCTACATCATCGGGACATACTCCTTATCCCTAAATCTTGGTGGCCACACCTACAAAACACACTGGAACAGGACGAACTAGGATGGTGGTATAGAGTATCAAAAGAAATGGGGTACCAAGGATGCAATTTGTGCAGAAACAGGATAGGCGAAGACCACCAAGACGCGGAGAGATGCTCGGAATGCCCGGCAAAAGTCAAGACACGAAAGAAATTAGGCTCGAAGAAAAACCAGGGTAAAACCCAAAAGGAACTCCCCGAGCAAACGAGCAACAGGCCTCGAAGGTCCGAACACAGACCCAACTATACCGAACCACCAAACGAATGCATGGACGAGGACTCAGAAGAGGCCTCTGACAAGAACTTGGACGACATACAAATAGGCTACCTATGCATCTCAGCAGATCCAAGACGCGTAGGGGTAGGAGGCGGTGAACCCATGATTCTCAAACCCAAGGAGTTACGACAGGCCCTTACACTCCAACAGACCATGGAAGATCAAAAGATATGGATGACATCAGCCCAGACAGGATTCCCGCTGGAAGGAGAAGAGGATGAGGTCACGAACAACATAGACACACAAATGGGAAGACACACAGCGCGATACCTACATCCAGCCATCTCCACATACATTACTGAATGGGAAGCAGACCTCGCCTCCACAGGGACACAACCCTCGCCATCGGCACAAGCAGCCATAGACTTGGAAAATGAATGGTCACAAAAATATATAATGGGAACCTGGGTAGCCCCAACAGAGCCCACACCACCCGCAGTAAATTGGCATCATGACCCACCCCCGCTCATGGCCAACCACCCGCCTCGGATCACGGACTCGAACATCAGAATCACACTCCGAGAAGACTCACTAAAGGAAACTCTACCGACATCGGACAAAGGACTGGGATGGGTACAAATCCAACAAAAATCTCTACGATGGGAAGAAAACATACAGGGCTCAACTGTCATCACACAGGAAGGGCTGACAACCCGAGCCCACCCCACCCAGGGATGGACCATCACTAGTGGAACATGGAATGCCCTAAGAACGAAATGGGGACTAACCTCGGATACTCTACAAAGGATCAGTGAATCCTGCACATCCCAAAGACAACTAGAGACCGCCAATATCTTCACCCCAACAAGACACATCTTACAAACAATCAAGCGGGTGTGGAGAGCAGAAGGAGTACATGGACTACCAGCGATAGCGGCGCCCACCTTCTTCCCCATAGCCACGAAGAACAAGAATGTCTGGTGGGAGACGAAAACACCACTGATAACACGGGCAGACGAGAGCGAAGATGAGCCAATGAAGACCGAAGATGAGGGGGACCCCCTAGACGGCCAAGGCACCGTAGACACACATACAATAGCATATATCTGGGACTCGATGGACGAAGAGGACAGAAAGGACACAATGAACACCCTTCAACAATCGGA
>JBIPLT010000380.1:0-3624 GCA_044368255.1 Flavobacteriales bacterium | reverse complement strand
TGAAGGACACTCTCAAGGAGGGTTCGGAGACAGTACTGGTAGGAGAGGGAGAAGAAGCGGTTGGCTCAGACATGACCAACACCTCGCCTCCCTCACAGGAAGCGGAGGAGAAGCTGAGCCCCGAGGAAAAGAGACAAGAGGTCTCCCTCAACTTGGAGGAGGTGACGGAAATGAGCGATGAGCGTGACGATCAATCCGAGGAGGAAGAGACCTTGGAGGAGAAGTTGAGCTCTGAGGAGGAAGGTCCAGAGGTCCCCCTCAGCTCAGAGGAGGGAATGGAAACGAGTAATGGAAATGACACCCAACTCGAGGGGGAGGGGACACTGGCGGATCCTTCTCCACTGTCTTCCTTGACAGAGGAGGATCAAGAACAGCGAAAAAGGAAGGGACGGACCAGACAGCGGACAAGAGGGGTGGGCCGAGCACGGGAGACTAAAACACTCTTGGCCTCGCGCACTTACTGCTCGCACGCTAAAATGCAGAGGGACATCAAGTCCTTGCTGCACTTGGGACCGTCGGGCAGAGACGAAGGACTGAGCTTCATCACCTTCGACAAATGCACTGACCCCACAGTCTGTGGGGCCCAGGGAGGACATGCTGACGCAGCTGCTCGCTGCGAGGGCTGCAGTGTCAGATCGACGGTGTCGGGGTTCAGTCCGTGCTCAACGGGTACGAGATTGCGACGTTTTAAGTCATTATGGCTGAGACTACGAGGGGACAGAACAGGGACGCGGGCGGTGCTTGGCGACAGAGTACTCCAACACCCATGGGCAGGGCTACTTAAGGTCCAAGCGTTCAGAGAAGCCTGGCAGCAAGGCACGGCAACGAAATTTATGGGGCGGCTCAGAGAGGAAGGCTTTCCGGATCTGGCACTAGCAGGAGAGGAGCTGCTGCAAGCAGAGCCACGGGGCATCCTAACTTGGACCACAGGAATCAGGGGTAGAAGTCACTGGGGACTACAATCCCCCTTCTGGTCATCAATGGGAATAGGGGACCGAATGGATGGATCACTCGAGGCAGGCTGGATGGTGGGGGCGGTCCGGGACCCGCACCGGGTTTGGTTATCAAGGTTAGAGGAGTGGGAATGGTGGCTAGACATTGCGGCTCGAATGACGAGAAGGATCGACATAGCACAACCAAGCATCGTAACATGGAATATTGGGCCGATGCATTGGCTGTTCAGTCGAGAGTGGATCAGAAGGATGGCGGAAACATCGGCCCCCCTTCTCATGTTCCAGGAGGTTCGTCTCCCGCCGGGGTCGCATCGTACAGTCAAGTGGTGTCTTTCACAGATGTGCCCTGCGTACGATATCTGGATGGAGGAGGGACGCGAGGCCAAGGGCCCGCTGAAAGACCGGCGAGATCACGGTTTTGACTGCGGACTGGGTCTGGCAGTCATCACGATGACGCATCGAAGGGTCTTCGACTCTTCAAAAACAAAAAAGATTGAGTGGTTGCAAGGGTCTCAGCAGCGCACGCTTGGTCACATGGCGCGAGGTAGAATACTAATGCTGGGACTAGTATCCCACTCGGGGGATGCCTTTCGATGCATTAACATGCACCAGGCAGGTTATAGCGACACGACGAGAAGGGAACTTATCGTGGGAAATCTCACGAGGATAATTCTGGAAAACAAGTCCATGCGATACGTCATTGGAGGAGACATGAATGCAGCCTCTCTAGGGGGCAGGGATGGGTACAGTCGAAATCCTGCGACGGTACAGCTGAGGAAGGCAGCCGACGAGGCCCTGACAGGCTTCGCTCAGAGGATTGGTGGAACTCTGATCTCTCCCAGCGTCCCCACCTGGAGACGGGGGGACGGCACGCAGTCAGCCACCCTGGATCACGTCATTCTAGTAAACTTCCCAAATAAGGTGATCAAGGTGACAGCAGAAGCGCTGGGGGACATTCAGCACGACCACCTGTGCCTGAAGCTGGGTCTTGACTCGACGGTCTTCGGGGATTGGGCTCCGGAAGGCCCTCTTAACACGTCAACGGGCCCGAGGTTGGAAGCGAAAACTTGGTCCAAAGTCAGAAAGCGGGTGGATGAATCGACAGATGCCTTCAATCGGGACATGGAAACCAAGCTGCAGAAAGGTGTGATAGGGGCGAGCGAAGCAGTGGAAAAGGTGTTCCAAAACAAGCTGGGGACAGCGTTAGCGATACTGACAGAGGAACGGCAGCGAGTCAACACTAGAGAGGTAGTAAGGGGACCTCATAGGGATAAGGAGCAGCGGGAGCGCTTGAGAGAAATTGCCACGCTTCAGATAGCTCTCACGGTTCTAAAAAGACCTATGGACAACAGTGCAGAGGGACCTGAGGAACAGGCCGGGGCGCGGGACAAGGTGCGGACAAAGATGCAATCGTGGGCCGTAACTAGAAGTCTGGACATGATCGCGCCAGAGGTCATCAACTCGGTAGTCTCTCATCTGCTCCCCGCCTCCAGCATGGAGCTCTTTACACAGTTGGTAAAAAAGTGGAAGGACTGGAAGATGTCGGAAGTGGATGATATGGTCCAAACGCAGGCGAGAACAAATCATTCTCAGGAGTGGGCTAAACAAAGACGGACTTTTTTGGAGGAGAAACATGGACTCAGTCTGCTCACGGGCAAACGGAAACCGAACGTGCCGCAGGTAGAGTTGCGCGAAGAGGTGCCTATAGGTGCGATCAAGCTGTCGGAAATGACGGGGGCAGACACAGGGAGCGTTGACGAACCGACCAACCGCCCTCAAAAAGAGTACTCGCGGGCTACTTCCTCCACAATTTGGGACGAAGCCCATGTGCTGAGGCTCAGGGTGCCGAAAGGTAAAACTGACCAGGTTAGCAAGATTGTTAGGACAGCAGCAGGGGTGTGGGAAAGACAGCTATCTGTCAGCCAAGAGAGTGTGCACCGGGAGCGACGAGCAGGTGAGGAAAGTGCACAGCGAGGGCAGAGACACGATGGAGGAGTTGGATCAGAGGGTTTCCGGGTTGAGGGGGAATGGTGGTGGATTGCCAGCTCACACTCAGGACGGGCAAGGCTACAGGAGTGGTCCCGGCTACTACAGCAAACAGCGGCCGAGGAAAACACAGAGCTGGGAGGGATAGTATGGGGTATCTCAGGTCTACAGGAGCCGGACAAGACTTCTACAATCCGGGCCCAGCTAATCACCACCTCAGACCTGAACGAGGTATCAAATATTATCGAGGCGAATATGTACCCCGAGGGCCTTCTGGAGAGACGGATTGTATGGGGTGAGGGCCCATGGCGGGAGGCGAACATGCTAAGGGCGTGGGAGGTGGTGCTAGAAGGAAAAGCGTACGCTAAGAGACCAAAGTGCGGGAACTGCACTGACTGCAAAGGACACCCAGTCCCGATCGCAACGGTAGCTAACGGCATAGGACTGATATCCTCGTTTTGTCAATCATGCTGGGACTGGTCGGACTTCCACAAACACCGACCAGCACCACCGCCAATGGATTTCATGACAGATCGGGGTATTTTCAAGACGAGACTGGCTCGACCGGACAAAGGAAGACTCAGGGGTAAGCTTACAGAAGAAGAGCTGGAGAAGGTGCTCGCGACATACGTCAAAGGTCGGCTGTCCCCAGGACCGGATGGTATTATATCTGAGTTACTGAAAG
>JBIPLT010000424.1:0-3654 GCA_044368255.1 Flavobacteriales bacterium | reverse complement strand
TGTATCAATTAAACCTTCCATATATTTAGTAATTTATAATATTCTTTATATAGTCAAAAAGTCATAAATATATATTTAGCAATTACTTTAATTACATTAATTACATTAATTACTTTAGAATACTCAGGTTTTACAATAATACAATGCATTCCAGTAATAAAAAATAAACAAGTAATACATAATAATAGATAAGTGCATATATTTTGGTTTAGTTATAAGTTATCGAGGATACGCTATTCATAATATTAAAGTTAATCGTAGCAGTTTCATCAATCGTGTCTTGAATTATATCGATATGCGAGAGTATTACAATAGTGTTAAAATATCTAAGAAGGCTTTTAAGGAAAGAAGGAACGATAGACAAGTTATATTTATCAAAATTAATAAAACCTTCATCGATAAATAGTTGATTGCAAAGGACATCATAGTTATTAAAGTAAAGCGTCATACGAAGAGCAAGTGATATAACAAACCGCTGAAAGCCTGATGCCTGAGATACAGAGATATACTGCTTATCGCAATCGTTTGCTATATTATCATTGTGGATTAGCCAATAAATATGCACATTATCATTGGATATATCAACGTTATAATTTAGTTTGAAAGGTTTTGTATTAGAGTGGCAAAGTGTTTTAATAATTTTATTAGTTTTATCTACGAGTTTATTAAGAACAAAGGTATCATATAGTTCTTTTCTAAAAGATTGAAAGTTTACGAGGATAGTATCAAGGACATCAATAGTTGTTTCTAGTTCCTTATCAATCTCAGACAACATAGTATAATTCCTTTTATTTTCATTGTTATAAGAGTTAATCGTGGTATATTTTACAAGCCTGTCATTGATAGTTTTAATATCAATCTTTTTATTTGCTATCAATTCATTTAATTCTATCTTTTGTTTTATAAGGGGTTTTAGTCGCGCATTGCTTTGGTATTCATTGTATAAATCATTCATTTCAACCAATCTTTTAAACTCATAATAATGATAAGCATCTATTATTTTTTTATTCTTATCATACAAGAGCCATTCTTCATACTCTTTTTTAAGCGCGGTATACTTGGCAATACGTGGTTTTATAACAAGATTATAATGGATACCTTTTTCTAATTTATCAATAAGCGCATTGGTTTCATTATAGTTATTTTCCCAAGATGAATAGTTATCAAAGAGCCGTATATTATTTAATTCATCAAACAACTGAAAGGAGTAGAGAATGAAATACTCGATATATTCAGTGATGCTGGTAAGTTCAAGAGTTTTATTAATATGCTCTTCATTCAAAGTATTTTTAGTATTTATAATACTATTCATATCATTTGTTATCTTATCATAGGTTTCTTTAAACTTAAAATAATAATACCACTCATTCAGCAAGTGATAATTTGCTCGCTTCTTTTTGTTTTCTTCAAAGCGCTCAGATACTAGATTGTAGTCTTTAACATCGTAATTTACGGAACGTTTATTAGCAAGACAATCTATAATTATTTCGAGTTCTTTAATACGTGATACCCAAGTCCTGCTGCAGCAAATACAGCAATCAGGATTGTATTTATAGTCATCATTAGTATTAAGTAATGCTAACTCTTTATTATAGGTATCAATCTCTATATTAAGCATATTAATCTCTTCAATCCTTTTATGATAATTGTTTAATACTATTTCATCCTCAGAGATTTGCTTATCAATTACGTCGATATTATAGTGTTTTAGTTCCTTAGCAATAGACTGCGTAGTTTTAAATTGTTTATAAGTAATAATACTAGGGATACTTTTGATAGTAATCTGCTGTTGTTTAGAAAACAATGCATTAAAATCCTTATCTAAAGATACAAGCGTATTTTTGATATTATTTACTTCACTATCAAGTAATTCTTTAGATTGGACTGCAGTATTATAATTCTCAAAAGTCAAAGGTTTGCTTATAGCCGCTCTCAGTTTTTTTGATATCGATGCATCAATAATAGGTTGCTTAGTATTTGAAGCTATAAAATTGTTGAAAAGTTCTAAAGAATTATAAATCTTCAAAATTATAGAACTTAGTTTATCAATATTTCTATTAGGTGAATACGTAGATACCTTGTTAGGTTTATTAGTAATCAAATCGCTAAGGGTTTTCTTTGTTCTTGCCAAGTATTCTTTTTGTATAATTAAGTCATCTTCGGTATCGGCGTTATTATCTTTAATATAGTTTCGCAAAGCATTCTCTTCGCTGCTAAGAAAGGTGAAATCACAAGGTTTATTTAGGGATGGTAATTTATTAAAATCATCTTCGAGTTGCAGAGTATAAGATTTGACTAATCTTTTCATATCTTTTAAACATTCATCATTAATAGAGTATTTATAGTGATTGAGTTTATTTAGGTATTCTTTATAAATATCTTCAGACACAATAAAGCTACTATCTATAGTATCAATCAAGGTAATATAATCGGTATCGATAATAGACAAGAGCGAAGGATTACTAATATCTATATTAATAGAATTGAAGGTTTTCAGATATGCTTCTTTTTCACTATTTAAATTGAAGAGTTCTTCGGATAGTTTGGAGATAACCGCATCATTAACGTCGCTATTTGCACCATTAAATAGGAGTTTTTCATATACCTCTTTTTTGCTATTTATAATCTTTCTAAAATCCTTGTATTTGTTAATAGCTGTTTTAAACAGGTTATATAGGTGATAAATATATTGGATATTGTGAGCTTTATCTATAGTAGCCAAAGTATCTTTATAGTTCAATGTTAGAATATCATTATCAATATTCTGAGTAATCATAGAAGTTGAAAGGAAGGTTTCTATATCACCAAATAAAGTTTTGATTTCAGCATTGCAAGCACTATCTTTCTTTAATATTACTAGCGTATTTGTAGTATCAAAATTGTAGAGAACTGAAGATTTATTAACAATTTTGAAAGTATTCTTCTTTTTACAAAAATCTCTTTTAATACGATAGGTAATGCTATCAATCTCTATATCGACTATTGTATATCCCTTGTCTTTATTGTGATTTATAAAGCCAGCCGAGTAAGTATCTAACTTATTATTAGTAGCCCATATTGCTAGTAAGAGGATATCATAAATAGCCGATTTGCCAGTTCCGTTAGACCCCCTAATCATAAAGGTCTTTGCATCTAAATCTTTAAAATTAACCCAATTCTTATTTTCATAACATAATAAGCCTCCCCATTCTAAATATTTAATCAAGAAGGATTTTTTAAGAGCTGTTAGTTCAACATTGCTATTACAAGAACTAATGATTGGTATCAGTTCCTTATTTCTTTTTATACATTCTTGATGAAGGTCTTCAGGGTATTTATGTATATCAAAAAGCAAAGTTTCATTATCTTTAATTATTTTAAGTAATATGTTATACTCTTCAGATGATAAGAGTTTTTTAAAGTAATCTAATAAATAGTTAGTATTAAGCAAGTTATCTATATTGCTATCTTCGTTGGTGTTATGAGGATGCTTTGTGGTTGTGTTGCTTAACTGATTGGTATTTATTCTAGAAACAATTTGGAAAGAGATATTAAAAGAGTTTAATATAATGCTAAGAGATTGATAATTTATATTTGTAAAAGATTTTATTTCTAAATTTTTTGGGAAATAATTAATATTATTCTTAATATATGTTTCTAATGGTTCAGTATATT
>JBIPLT010000083.1:0-11582 GCA_044368255.1 Flavobacteriales bacterium | reverse complement strand
GAATAAGGGCGTTGCAACAGTAAACGTACCTATTCAAAAGAAAGCATTTGTTACACTTGCTGAAGGTGATACTATTGACCTTTATGCAAATTTATAAGTAAGACATGGCAGTTAGAAAATTAAATCCAGTAACTCCAGGAACTCGTCACAAAGTGGCGGCTAATTTTGATGATATTACTTCATCAACTCCTGAGAAGAGTTTATTGAAATTCGTACACAAATCAGGTGGGCGAAATGGTTCAGGGAAAATGACTATGCGCTACATAGGTGGTGGTCATAAAAAAATGTATCGTGTAATTGATTTCAAAAGAAATAAATTCGGTATTCCTGCAACTGTAAAAACGATTGAGTACGATCCAAATCGTTCAGTTCGTATCGCATTATTGTTCTATAAAGACGGAGAGAAAAGATATATTGTCGCTCCTCAAGGATTGAAAGTTGGACAAGTGGTAAATAGCGGTCCAGGTGTTGCACCAGAAATCGGAAATACACTTTTACTTTCTGAAATTCCTTTAGGAACCTTAATTCATAACATAGAACTATATCCAGGAAAAGGTGGCTCAATTTCTCGTAGCGCTGGTTCTTACGGACAGTTAGCCGCCCGTGAAGGAAAGTATGCAGTAATTAAAATGCCTTCAGGTGAAACTAGAATGATTTTGATTACTTGTTTAGCTACAATTGGTGTTGCTTCTAATTCTGAACACAACTTGACTCGTTCTGGTAAAGCAGGCCGTACTCGTTGGAAAGGGAAAAGACCAAGAACTCGTGGTGTTGCTATGAACCCTGTAGATCATCCAATGGGTGGTGGTGAAGGTCGTTCTTCTGGAGGTCATCCACGCTCTAGAAAAGGTTTGCCATCTAAAGGTTACAAAACACGTAGTCCAAAGAAGCATTCAAATAAACTTATCATTGAAAGAAAGAAGAAATAATAAAGTATGAGTCGTTCGCTAAAAAAACCGCCTTTCATTCACTATAAACTCGCAAAACGAGTGGAGGAATCTCAGGCAAACAATAAGAAAAATGTGATCAAAACTTGGTCACGATCCTCTACTATCACCCCCGATTTTGTTGGGTTAACGATAGCAGTACATAACGGAAAAACATTTATTCCTGTTTATGTTACTGAAAACATGGTAGGTCATAAATTAGGTGAATTCTCTCCTACTCGTAACTTCCGCGGTCACGCAGGAACTAAGAAGGACTCGAAACCTAGTGGGAATTCGAAACCAAGTGGAAAATAAATTTAAGAGTTAATTGAACTTGAAATGGGACAAAGAAAAAAATTAAGTGCAGATAAAATGAAAGAGGAACGTAAGTCTAAAGGATTTGCTATACTCCGTAATTGCCCAACTTCTCCTCGTAAAATGAGATTGGTTGCAGATCTTATTCGTGGAGTAGATGTTTTAAAAGCGATGCATGTTTTGCAACATAACGCAATGCATTCTTCAAAAGCTTTAGAAAAGCTTTTACGTTCTGCGATTGCTAACTGGGAAATTAAGAATGAAGGTAAAAGTTCTGAAGCCTTAGTTGTTAAAGAAATTATGGTTGATAGCGCCCGAATGCTGAAAAGAGTTCGACCTGCTCCTCAAGGGAGGGCTTACCGCGTAAGAAAGCGTTCTAACCACGTTACAATTGTTGTAGATAATATTGAACTAAAATAAAATGGGACAAAAAGCAAATCCAATAGGAAATCGTTTAGGCTTCATCAAAGGATGGGATTCTAACTGGTATGGCGGAAAAAAATATGCCGATAAACTAGTAGAGGATGAGAAAATCAGAAAATATCTGATGGAGCGTCTACGTAAAGCAAGTATCTCTAAAATTATTATTGAGCGTACTTTGAAGCTTATTACTGTTACTATCAACACGGCTCGTCCAGGTGTGATTATCGGTAAAGGTGGACAAGAAGTAGATAAGTTGAAAGAAGAGTTGAAAAAGCTTACTAAGAAAGATGTTCAAATAAATATTTTTGAAATAAAAAGGCCTGAAATTGATGCTCGTTTGGTAGCAGATGGTGTTGCACGTCAAATTGAAGCTCGTATTTCATACAGAAGAGCTATCAAAATGTCAATGGCAAGCGCTATTCGTATGGGCGGAGAGGGAATTAAAGTTACTATCTCTGGCCGTTTAAATGGAGCGGATATGGCTCGTTCTGAAACGTTCATGGAAGGTCGCGTTCCACTTCACACCCTTCGCGCCGATATTGATTATGCAGTAGGAGAAGCTTTAACTACATTTGGGCTTTTAGGAATAAAGGTTTGGGTATGTAAAGGTGAAGTATTTGGAAAAAGAGATTTGTCTCCAAATTTCGGAGCAACTAGCAAAGCCTTAGGTGGATCATCTCAGGGACCTAAAAATGCTGCTGGCCCAGGAGCAAATCGCAATAACAGAAGGAAAAAGAAATAAATAATATAGGTAAAGCAAAATGTTACAACCTAAACGGACAAAATACAGAAGAACCCAAAAAGGGAAAGGCAATATGAAAGGCAATGCAAAGCGAGGTTCTGAAATCGCTTTCGGATCTTTTGCATTGAAATCAATGGACCTTAAATGGGTAACTTCACGTCAAATCGAGGCAGCTCGTGTAGCTGTAACTCGTTTCATGAAACGTGAAGGAAAAGTTTGGATCAGAGTATTTCCAGATAAACCAATTACCAAAAAACCCTTAGAGGTTCGTATGGGAAAAGGTAAAGGACCTCTAGATTCTTATGTGGTAGTTGTTAAACCAGGAAGAATCCTTTTCGAAGCAGATGGAGTTCCAATGGAAGTAGCAAAAGAAGCATTAAGATTGGCATCTCAAAAGTTACCAGTAAGAACAAAATTTGTTGTACGTAACGATTACGAAGGTTAATATGAAACAGGAAAAATATACAGATTTAAGCCTTGAGGATCTCAAGGATAAATTAAACGAGAAAACAAATGCGCTTAACAAATTAAGACATACGCATACTATTTCTCCGATTGAAAATCCGTTGTTGATTACATCAACACGAAAAGAAGTGGCAAGAGTTCAAACAGAATTGACAAAACGCCTTAAAGGGGCAACTAAATAGTTTCGGTTATGATCGAGAAAAGAAGCTTAAGAAAAGAAAAAGTGGGTGTAGTTACCAGTAACAAAATGCAAAAATCCATCGTGGTGATTGTTGAGAGAAAAGTAATGCATGAGAAATACCACAAATTCGTGAAGAAGACAAGTAAATTTGTCGCACATGATGAAAAGAACGAATGTAATATCGGTGATACAGTTCGTATCATGGAAACTCGTCCTTTGAGCAAAAGCAAATGTTGGAGATTGGTAGAAATAATTGAAAGAGCTAAATAATTTTTAAAAATGATACAGCAAGAATCAAGACTCTCAGTGGCAGATAACAGCGGTGCAAAGGAAGTACTTTGTATACGTGTATTGGGGGGAACAAAAAGAAGATACGCTTCTATCGGAGATAAAATCATTGTTTCAGTCAAGGATGCACTTGCATCTGGAAACGTGAAAAAAGGACAAGTTTCTCCAGCGGTTGTCGTAAGAACACGTAAAGAAATCAGAAGACCGGATGGTTCTTATATCCGTTTTGATGATAATGCTGTTGTTCTTTTAAACGCAACAGGCGAATTAAGAGGTACTCGTATTTTCGGGCCAGTGGCAAGAGAATTACGTGAAAAACAATATATGAAAATCGTTTCATTAGCACCAGAAGTATTATAATTAGTCATGCAAAAGAAATTACATATCAAAAAGGGCGACACCGTGGTAGTGATATCAGGTGAATCAAGAGGTCAGCAAGGGAAAATTCTCTCTATTGATCGCGAAAAAGGCCGCGCAATAGTGGAAGCTGTAAATATGGTAAAACGCCATACTAAGCCAAATGCAAAAAGCCCACAAGGTGGAATTATTGAAAAAGAGGCTTCCATAAATATTTCTAATTTAATGGTTGTTGTAGGAGGAAAAGCTACTCGTACAGGACGCAAATTAGAAAATGGAAAAAACGTTAGATATTCTAAAAAGAGCGGGGAGGTTATTAAATAATGAGTTACGCACCAAGACTTAAAGAAATGTATAAAAAGGAAGTTATTCCTTCTTTACAAAAGCAATTCAACTATAAAAGTTCAATGCAGGTTCCTAAAATTACTAAGATTGTAATTAATCAAGGTTTAGGAGATGCTGTGGCAGATAAAAAATTAGTAGAATCAGCCATCAAAGAATTGACAACAATCGCTGGTCAAAAAGCAATTCCAACTTATTCTAAAAAGGATATCTCAAATTTTAAATTGAGAAAAGGTATTGCAATCGGAGCAAAAGTTACGCTTCGTGGTGATACAATGTATGAATTTTTAGATCGTTTGATTTCTGTATCTCTTCCACGTACACGTGACTTCAGAGGAGTTAATTCAAAAGGATTTGATGGTCGTGGTAACTTTACATTCGGTGTAAAAGAACACATCATTTTCCCTGAAATCGATATCGATAAAGTAAATAAGATTTTAGGTATGGACATCACATTTGTAACTACTGCAGATACGAATGATGAAGCTCATGCATTATTAAAAGAGTTTGGATTTCCTTTCACTAAAAAATCATAAAGAAAGATGGCTAAAGAATCAATGAAAGCAAGGGATCGTAAGCGTACGGCAATGGTTGAAAAATATGCTGCGAAACGTGAAGCCCTTAAAGCCGCAGGAGACTGGGTTGGTTTACAAAAACTACCTAAAAACTCCTCTTACATTCGTAAACATAACCGTTGTCAAATTACAGGTAAGCCTCGTGGTTATATCCGTCAGTTCGGTGTTTGCAGAAATGTATTTCGCGAAATGGCTTTAATGGGAAAAATTCCTGGCGTAACTAAAGCAAGTTGGTAATTAATAATATTTAAAAAATGACTACAGATCCAATAGCAGACTTTTTAACTCGAATCCGTAATGGAATTCGTGCTAATCACAAAGTGGTAGAGATTCCTGCTTCAAATTTGAAGAAGGAAATCACTAAAATTTTATTCGAAAAAGGATATATCCTGAACTACAAGTTTGAAGAAGATGATAAGCAAGGCATCATAAAAATTGCTTTGAAATATAACGCTTCAACTCGTACTTCAGCAATCCAAAAAATTGACAGAATATCTCGCCCGGGTTTAAGACACTATCGTGCAGCTGATAATCTGCCAAGAGTATTAAACGGACTTGGGATCGCCATTCTTTCTACTTCAAAAGGTGTAATGACGGATAAAGAAGCAAAAAAGAATCACATTGGTGGAGAAGTTTTATGTTATGTTTATTAATTGAGGGAGGAATAAGAAATGTCAAGAATTGGAAAACTGCCTATTACAGTGCCTGCAGCCGTTGAAGTAAAAATGGACGGAAATGTGGTAAAAGTAAAAGGACCGAAAGGCGAACTAGTACAGCCGATCGAAAATAAAAATATTACCGTAGCAATTGACGGTAAAAACATTGTTGTTTCTCGTGCAAACGATGAAAAACAATCTCGCGCCTCTCATGGTTTATACCGTGCTTTAATTCAAAATATGATTGAAGGCGCAGAAAAAGGATTTAAGTTAGAACAGGAACTAATTGGTGTGGGTTACAGAGCTAATGTAAACGGGCAACAGCTTGAACTTACTTTAGGATTTTCTCACAATGTAATTTTTGAATTACCAAGTGAAGTCAAAGTTGTAACGTCTCAAGAAAAAGGTCAACCACCCAAAATCACTCTTGAGTCTCACGATAAACAATTAATTGGACAAGTAGCGGCAAAAATCCGCTCCCTTAGAAAACCTGAACCTTACAAAGGAAAAGGTATTCGTTTCGTAGGAGAAAATGTTAGACGTAAAGCTGGAAAATCGGCAGGTGCTAAAAAATAAAAGTTATGGCAGTACAAAAAGTTTTAAGACGTAATAAAATTCGTCAAAGTATCAGAAAGAAAATCTCAGGAAATTCTACATGTCCTCGTCTTGCTGTATTCAGAAGCAACAAGCAGATTTATGTTCAGTTAATAGATGATCTTTCAGGAAATACAATTGCAGCCGCAGGTTCATTGAAAAATGAGTCAGCTCAGAAAGTTAATAAAATTGAGCAAGCTAAATTGGTAGGAAAAGAAATCGCTGAGAAAGCGGTGAAAGCAGGTATTTCAACTGTGGTTTTTGATCGCGGCGGTTACCTGTATCACGGACGTATTAAATCTTTGGCTGATTCAGCTAGAGAAAATGGATTAAAATTCTAAGTTAACAATACCTGAAATGGCAAAAGAAAACGTAAAAAGAGTTAAAGTAACTGACATCGATCTTAAGGATCGTTTAGTAGCGGTGAATCGTGTAACAAAGGTTACAAAAGGTGGTAGAACATTCAGTTTTTCTGCAATCGTAGTAGTTGGAAACGAAAATGGTATTGTTGGTCATGGTTTAGGTAAAGCTAAAGAGGTGACTGAATCAATTTCTAAAGGAATTGATGATGCAAAGAAAAATTTAATTAAAGTTCCAATCGTTAATGGCACTGTGCCTCACGTACAGGAAGGTCGCTATGGTGGAGCAAAAGTCTTCCTTAAACCAGCATCTAACGGAACAGGTGTAATTGCAGGAGGTGCAATGCGTGCAGTTCTTGAATCCGTTGGTATTAAAGATGTACTAGCTAAATGTCATGGTTCAAGCAATCCGCACAATGTAGTGAAAGCTACAATAGATGCTTTGATTAATATGAGAGATGCATATACAGTTGCTCAGCAAAGAGGAATTTCAATGGATAAAGTTTTTAACGGTTAAAATTAACACAATGGCTAAGATTAGAATCAAACAAGTTAAGAGTGCTATCCATCGCCCAGTTGATCAAAAGGCGACTTTGATTGCATTAGGTATTAGAAAAATGAATCATTCTGTTGAACACGAAACCAGTGTTTATATTTTAGGAATGGTGAAAAAAGTTCAACACATGGTTGAGGTAACGGAGATTAAATAATCAGAATTATGAATTTGACAAACTTAAAACCTGCAGAAGGTTCAATAAAAAATAATAAGAGACTAGGTCGTGGACAAGGTAGTGGTCGTGGTGGTACATCCACAAAAGGTCACAAAGGTCAAAAAGCACGTACTGGTAACCAAAAGAAAATTGGTTTCGAAGGTGGACAGATGCCTATACAAAGACGGGTGCCTAAATTCGGATTCAAAAATATTAATAGAGTAGAATATAAAAGTGTTAATCTTGACACTCTTCAATATTTGATTGACAACAAAAAAGCAACAGAAATCACTCCTGAATTCCTAGCTGCAAATGGTTTTGCAAGTAAGAACGATAGAATTAAAATTCTAGGACGTGGTGAATTAAAAGGAAAATTGAAAGTAACAGCCCATGCATTTTCAGCCACTGCGAAAGCAGCTATTGAATCTAAAAGTGGAGAAGCAATTACTATTTAATTACAAATCTGACACAAAACAAGGATGAAAAACCTGATAAAAACATTACAAAACATTTGGAAAATCGAAGAGCTTCGTCAGCGAATCATTTTAAC
Organism: Flavobacteriales bacterium; assembly: GCA_044368255.1. Classification (GTDB taxonomy): domain Bacteria; phylum Bacteroidota; class Bacteroidia; order Flavobacteriales_D; family UBA2798; genus CAMBFX01. Next base: position 4,099 of record JBIPLT010000083.1, on the reverse strand, counting down.
GTTATCGTTAATTTTGATTTACAGAATCGGATCTTTCGTTGTTCTTCCTGGTGTGATTTCTTCTGAACTGGCAAACAACACTTCTGGTTTAGCAGGATTAATAGATTTATTTGCTGGTGGAGCTTTTTCTAGAGCTTCCATTTTTGCATTGGGTATCATGCCTTATATTTCTGCTTCCATCATTATGCAACTTTTAGGAATTGCAGTGCCTGCGATTCAAAAATTAAGAAAAGAAGGTGAAAGTGGTAACAAGAAAATTAATCAATACACTAGGTTTTTGACAATCGCAATTGCAGGTTTTCAAGCTCCAGGATACATTGCAACAACAATTCCTGAATATGCAAGAAGTGAAAACTTTAGTTTTGCTGTAACAGTATTAATATTAATTGCTGGAACTATGTTCGTAATGTGGTTAGGTGAAAAAATTACAGATAAAGGATTAGGGAATGGTATAAGTTTAATCATTATGATTGGTATTATAGCTCGTCTCCCAGGTGCTTTTGTTACAGAATTAGTAGCTCGCCATACAAGTGGTGGTTATGTTTTATTATTAGTTGAAATTGTTCTATTCTTATTGGTTATTATTTTCTCCATCCTATTGGTGCAAGGAACTCGAAGAATTCCCGTCCAGTTTGCTAAAAGAATTATCGGTAATAAACAATATGGTGGTGTAAGAAATTACATTCCTTTAAAAGTAAATTCATCAGGAGTAATGCCAATCATTTTTGCTCAAGCAATTATGTTCATTCCACTTTATGTGAATCAAGCAACTGAAGGAAGATGGTTTGCAAGTTTGGTAAACTATGAAGGATTTTGGTATAACGCTTTATTCGCAACATTAATTATTCTTTTCACTTATTTCTATACTGCCATTATGGTTAATCCTAGAAATATGGCCGAAGAAATGAAACGTAACGGTGGATTTATTCCTGGAGTTAAACCTGGAAAGCATACCGAGGAATTCTTGGATAGTATGATTTCGAGAATCACACTTCCTGGAGCAATTTTCCTGGCAATTATTGCTATCCTACCAGCATTTGCAATGCAATGCGGAATTAAGCAACAGTTTGCGATGTTTTATGGTGGTACTTCACTATTGATTTTGGTAGGTGTTGTATTAGATACTTTACAGCAAGTAGAAAGTCATTTATTGAGTCGTCATTATGATGGTTTGATGAAGTCAGGAAAGATTAAAGGTAGAGGTGCAGCAATGCCAACAATGGCGCAATAAGAATATGTCGAAACAAGCAAACATAGAACAGGACGGAACAATTGTAGAAGCATTATCTAATGCAATGTTTCGTGTAGAGTTGGAAAATGGACATGTGATTACGGCCCATATCTCTGGAAAGATGAGGATGAATTATATTAAGATTCTTCCTGGAGATAAAGTAAGAGTGGAGATTTCTCCATATGATTTGACTAAAGGAAGGATTTCATTCAGATATAAATAAAGACCAAAGCAAATGAAATAGCTACAAGGCATATTACATTTGACCAATTAAAATGAAAAAAGAGAACAAATGAAAGTTAAAGCATCAATTAAAAAACGTTCTGCTGATTGCAAAGTAGTCAGAAGAAAAGGACGTCTTTACGTTATCAACAAAAAGAACCCTAAGTTTAAACAACGTCAAGGATAATAAGTAAAAGTTATGGCAAGAATTGCTGGTATTGATTTACCTAAAAACAAAAGAGGCGAGATTGGATTAACCTATATCTTCGGAATAGGTCGTAGCACTGCTCGTAAAATATTAAATGATGCCGGAATTGATCTGGATAAAAAAGTGAATGAATGGGATGATGATGATCTTTCCAAAATCAGAACTTTTATCTCTGATAAAATTAAGGTTGAAGGTGCGCTTCGTTCAGAAGTTCAACTTAGCATTAAGCGATTAATGGATATCGGAAGCTACAGAGGCGTTCGTCATCGTAACAGTTTACCTGTTAGAGGACAAACAACTAAGAACAACGCTCGTACTAGAAAAGGTAAGCGTAAGACTGTTGCTAACAAGAAAAAAGTAACTAAATAATAATTGATATAGAACGGTTATGGCAAAAACAGCTAATACAAACGTTAAGAAGAAGAAGAAAGTAGTTATTGACGGAGTTGGTCAATTGCATGTTAATGCAACGTTCAACAATGTGATTATTTCTTTATGTAACTCAACAGGGCAGGTTATCTCATGGTCTTCTGCCGGGAAAATGGGTTTCAGAGGTTCTAAGAAAAACACTCCTTATGCCGCTCAAATGGCAGCAGAAGACTGTTCAAAAGAAGCCTTCGAACATGGTTTAAGAAGAGTGAAAGCATTTGTAAAAGGTCCTGGAGGCGGAAGAGAATCTGCAGTTCGTGGAGTTCACAATAGCGGGATTGAAGTAACGGAAATCGTGGATGTAACACCACTTCCTCATAACGGATGTCGCCCACCAAAGAAAAGAAGAGTTTAATAGTAATTGAATAAATAAAAGAAAATGGCAAGATATACTGGCCCAAAATCGAAAGTTTCCAGAAGATTTAAAGAAAATCTTTTTGGTCATCTTGACAAGGCTCTCGAGAAGAAGAACTATCCTCCTGGACAACATGGTCCAAGCAAGAAGAGAATGAAGCAATCTGAATATGCTGTGCAGCTTTATGAAAAGCAAAAAGCAAAATTCATTTATGGAATTCTTGAAAAACAATTTGAAAACCTTTTCTTGGAAGCTGCAAGAATGAGAGGAATCACTGGTCACGTTTTATTAGGGCTATGTGAATCTCGTTTGGATAATACGGTTTACCGTTTAGGAATTGCACCTTCAAGAAGAGCTGCTCGTCAGTTAGTTTCTCACTGTCATATAACAGTAAATGGGGCTGTAGTAAACATCCCTAGTTACCGTTTGAAACCAGGCGAAAATATTTCTGTACGTGAACGTTCAAAAAGTTTAGAAGCCATCACTAATTCACTTTCTGCTAATAACAAAAAGTTTGATTGGTTAGATTGGAGCGGTTCTGATTTTAAAGGCACTTTTATTTCTATGCCAGAACGCGAACAGATCCCTGAAAATATTAAGGAACAATTAATCGTTGAATTATACTCTAAATAACCCAATAACATGGCTATTCTTGATTTTCAAAAACCGGATAAAGTAATTATGATTTCATCAGACGACTACAAAGGTCTGTTTGAGTTTCGTCCGCTTGAGCCTGGTTATGGTATTACCATTGGTAATGCTTTACGCAGAATCTTACTTTCTTCATTGGAAGGTTTTGCCATTACTTCGGTTAAAATCGAAGGAGCAGATCATGAATTTTCTACTATTAAAGGAGTAGTAGAAGACGTGACTGAAATCATTCTTAATTTGAAACAAGTTCGTTTCAAGCGTCAGATTAACCAGAGTGATAACGAACACGTAGTAATTTCTTTGAAAGGTCAAGATAAAATGACTGCGGGCGATATCGGTAAATTCACTTCATCTTTTCAAGTTTTGAATCCTGATTTAGTGATTTGTAATATGGACAGAGATGTTACTATTCAAATGGAAATTAATATTCAAAAAGGAAGAGGATATGTTCCTTCAGAAGAAAACAAATCTAATAGCGCTCCCATTGGTACGATTTTCATTGACTCTATTTTCACTCCAATTAAAAATGTAAAATACACAATAGAAAACTATCGTGTTGAACAGAAAACGGATTATGAAAAATTAGTAATGGAAGTTAATTCTGATGGATCTATTCATCCAAAAGAAGCATTGAAAGAAGCGGCAAAGATTTTGATTCATCATTTCATGTTGTTCTCTGATGAGAAAATCACTCTTGATACACAAGAAAAGCAAGAAGTAGAAGAATTTGATGAGGAATCTTTGCATATGCGTCAATTATTGAAAACAAAATTAGTGGATATGGACTTATCAGTTCGTGCATTGAATTGTTTGAAAGCAGCTGACGTTGAAACTTTAGGTGAACTGGTAGCATTCAACAAGAATGACTTATTGAAATTCCGTAATTTCGGTAAGAAATCTTTGACAGAATTAGAAGACCTTGTTCAGTCAAAAGGATTACACTTTGGAATGAACGTTGCAAAATATAAATTGGATAAAGACTAGAAATCTGTTTCGCAAAAGA
>JBIPLT010000082.1:0-11585 GCA_044368255.1 Flavobacteriales bacterium | reverse complement strand
AAAAGTAAATATTTACCATCCTTAGAAATAAAAGGGTGACCAACCGATAAAGTGTCGTGAGGTTTCAAATTTAACTTTTTAGGTGTTCCCCAACCTTTTGATTTTTTCTCAACTTGATAAATATCACAGCCTAAATTTTCTTTTTTCTCATTAGGGCAACGAGTAAAAAACATATTTTCTTTGCGAACGTCAAAGCAAGCAGCACCTTCGTTATCTTCGGTATTAATGGAAACGTCTAAAGGGGTTGGCTCTCCGAATTTTCCTTTTTTATCCCGAACAGTCATCCAAAGATCAGTATATCCTTCACCAGTACGATCATCGATTCCTGTTCCTGTTCCTCCTTGACGACCTGATGAAAAAAGCATTTCACTATTTTTCTTATCTCCAAAAACTGGACTAAAGTCATATTGTTCAGTATTCAAAACATTTTCATTTTCTACAAGATGACGCGTTGGATTTTTTACCCAATCTTGTGATAATTTACATGACTCAACACCTTTTTTTCCTCTTGGATCACTTGCATTTTTAGTCACATAAATAGAATAGTTCTTCTCAGCATCTTTATACTTTGACTGCTCTTGTTGAACCTCAGCAATGTATAAATAAACCATTGGATCTTTATCTCCGTATTTACCTTCAATAGCTCTATTGTAGTAATTTTCCGCTTGATCAGCATCCGTTAGTTGTCGGTAACATTCACCTACCTTAAAAAGGTACATAGACTTTTGATCCGGCTTTTTTGCCTTTTCAGCGGCTGTTTTATATAAATCCTTTGCAATAAAGAATTGCTCATTAACAAATGCGGCATCGGCTTCTTTGCCGTAATTTTTTTGCGCATAAATATTTGAGGTAAGATTCAGGACTGTAAAAGCCAAAATAGCTAATGTTGAAAGTTGTTTCATAAGTGTCTGTTTTTTTACTTACTTAGATTGCGAATGTAATCATTAAAATTAGTTCATGCCAAATAATTTAGCGATTTATTTAACCGCATTGGGGATATATTTAACAGTTGTATCCCTTGATTTTCAAAAAAAACAGGGTAATTATAAAAAAACCCCGTTTCTTGTAACACTTTTTTTAATGGCTTAACGAATTCTAACTAGTTCGTAAACAGTAGTTCACGATATTTTGGGAGAGGCCAAGAAGCATCATCAACAATTAACTCCAGTTTATCAACATTATAGCGAATGGTTTCAAAGTGTGGTTTTACCTTTTCGCAATAAGCAATTGCCATTTCTCTTCCGTTGGTAAGGGCATTAGCTATTTTACGCTCTTCCGTCATTTCATCCACAGATTTTTTGATGATCAAAATGTGTTCAGAAATAGATTCAATCAATTCTAGTTGAATCGATGCTAGTTTCTTTAAATCCTTATCGCCAAATATTTCTTTTAATCCCTTAACATTTTCGATGAGTGTGGTTTGGTAAGCAATCGCTATTGGCAATATATGATTTAAAGATAAATCACCAATCACTCGAGATTCGATTTGAATTTTTTTAGTGTAATTCTCTAAGCGAATTTCATGGCGAGCATGCATTTCGATTTCATTAAGAATTCCATGTTTACCGAAAATATCAATGGACTTTTTCTCTACATAAACATCTAGTGCTTGCGGTGTTGTTTTTATGTTTTTCAACCCCCTTTTTTCAGCTATTTTCACCCATTCATCACCGTATCCATTCCCTTCAAATCTGATATTTTTAGAATCAATTATGTATTGATGTAAAATCTGGAAAATCGCTTCATCTTTATCTGTTCCTTTTTCAATTAATACATCAACTTCTTTTTTGAAAGTGATTAATTGATCAGCCACCACGGTATTTAAAGCAATCATTGGGCCTGCACAATTTGCAGAAGAGCCAACTGCGCGGAATTCAAATTTATTTCCTGTAAATGCAAATGGTGAAGTTCTATTTCTGTCTGTATTATCCAATAAGATTTCAGGAATTTTACCAATGCCCAATTTCAATGCAGTCTTATCGTCAGGACTCATTTTTCCTGATTTAACTTTAGCTTCTAATTCATCTAAAACAGCTGATAACTGAGAACCTAAAAATGCCGACATAATTGCCGGTGGCGCTTCATTTGCCCCCAATCGATGATCATTTCCAGCGCTAGCAATAGTTGCTCTTAATAAATCGGCATGATCGTGATAGGCTTTAATTACATTGATAAAAAATGTCAAAAACTGTAAATTAGTTTTTGGTGTTTTACCTGGACTTAATAAATTTTTTCCTGTATTTGTTCCTAAACTCCAATTGTTGTGCTTACCACTTCCATTTACTCCTGCAAATGGTTTTTCATGAAATAAAACTCTGAAATTATGGTGACGGGCCACTTTCCTCATCACATCCATCATAAGCTGATTATGATCTACTGCTAAATTACATTCTTCAAAAACTGGAGCACATTCATATTGATTTGGAGCCACCTCGTTATGTCTTGTTTTTACTGGTATTCCTAAGTAATGACATTCCAATTCAAATTCACGCATAAAACTTACAATTCGCTCAGGAATTGAACCGAAATAATGATCCTCTAGTTGTTGTCCTTTCGCTGGTGTGTGGCCAAATAAAGCACGCCCAGTCATAGACAAATCTGGTCTTGCATTAAATAATGCGCTATCTATTAAGAAGTATTCTTGTTCCCAACCTAAAGTAGCGGTGACCTTGTTTACATTCTTATCAAAAAATTGACAAACATCGGTAGCAGCTTTATCCAATAAATGAAGTGCTTTTAATAATGGAGTTTTAAAATCCAAAGCCTCACCGGTATAAGAAACGAAAATGGTAGGAATACAAAGTGTATTACTTAAAATGAAAGCTGGTGAACTTGGATCCCAAGCTGTATATCCTCGAGCTTCAAAAGTATTTCTAATTCCACCATTTGGGAAACTAGATGCATCAGGTTCTTGTTGTATTAATTGAGCACCACCAAATCTTTCAATGGCTCTTCCGCCTTCAACTGGTTCAAAAAATGCATCATGTTTTTCGGCAGTATCGCCAGTTAATGGTTGAAACCAATGTGTATAATGTGTTGCACCTTTTGAACATGCCCAGTTTTTCATGGCTGAGGCCACTTGATCGGCTATTCTTCTGTCTATGTTTGATCCTTTTTCACTTGCTTCGATAACACTGTTATAAGCTTCTTCACTCATGTATTCACGCATGGCATCTTTACCAAAAGTGTTCATTCCGAAATAATCTGAAACTCGGTTTGCGGGTTCTTGAACATTAACCGACTGACGGTTCATGACCTCTTCTAAAGCTTTAAAACGAATACTGACCATAATTTTTCTGGATTTGAGTTAAAAATCAATTTTTTGACAAATCTAATTCAAAAATAAGGGGGTCAAACAAAAAAAAGTGAATTATTTTATTCACATACGTTAAAAAATGGGGGGGGGGTATAACCTAAAGTATTTAATCTTCGATGTCTTTTTTAAGATCTTTAAATTCCTTGGTGATAGAATTTCCTTCGCCTTCGGCATTGTTAAGCGGCTCTTTTACTTGCCTTTCAACTTCTGTAGCTGATTTTCGAATTTCTTCTTGGACTTGGTTTGCGGCATCTTTGATTTGACGAAAACCTCGACCTAAAGTTCTGGCCATTGTTGGTATACTATTGGCTCCGAAAAACATCAGAACAAAAACAAGTATTAAAAAAATCTCACCACCGCTAAAGTTTAAGAAGAGTAACATAAGGCAAAGGTAAAATAAAAAACCCCGGTGATAGTTCCGGGGTTCATTTATAATTTAGAATAATTTTTAATCTTTTTTAGCTCTTGTGAAATCCACAATTAAAGGTGTTGCCACACAAAGCGATGAGTAAGTTCCTACTACGATACCAATTAATAACGCGAAAGAAAAACCTTTGATTGCTTCTCCGCCGAATAAGAAGATAGCCACCAATACCACTAACGTAGTTAACGAGGTATTAATTGTTCTACTTAAGGTGCTATTCAAAGCGTTATTGATTAGAACATTTTGATCGGTCTTTTTACCTTCACTCAAATACTCACGGATACGGTCAAAGATAATTACTGTATCGTTAATTGAATACCCAACAACTGTAAGAATTGCTGCAATAAATGCTTGATCTATTTCCATTGAAAATGGTAAAATACCATAGAAAATAGAGAACATACTTATCGTAATAATTACATCATGGAAAAGTGCTAATACGGCACCCGTTCCATATTGCCATTTCTTAAATCTGAAAACAACATATAAGAATATAATTATTAAGGCTACGATTACTGCAGTAATTGAAGTAGATTTTAAATCCCCAGAAACTGATGCGGTAACACGTCTTTGCTCAATTATTTCATATTCTCCCATATCTTTCAATCCAGCTTTCAGTTTTTCTTCCACTATTTTATCCGAAGCTTCATTTTCATTTTCTGTTCCACTCATGAATTTAGTGGTAATTTTTGCCTTGAATTTATTATCAATCATTTTAACCTCAGGTTTCAATTCCTGACCATCTTCAACAAATTCTTTTGCCAAATTACCTTTGATTAATTCATAATCTGCTTCTTTATCTAAAAACTCAACAGTAAATGTTCTTCCTCCTGTAAATTCCACACCATAATCTAAACCACGAGTGGCTAATGAAATGAAGCCACCGATTATTATTAATGATGAAATTGCATAAAAAATCTTTCTTTTCCCTACGAAATCAAAATTGACTTTTGACATAAGGTTTTCAGAAAACTTATTAGAAAAAGAAATTTCTTTTTTGCGCTCCAACATTTCTGTGATAATTAAACGAGAAATGAACAAGGCCGAAAATAAAGAAGTAAAAATACCAATGATTAATGTGGTAGCGAATCCTAAAACAGGACCAGAACCAAAAATCGCCAATACAATTGCCGTTAATAAGGTAGTTAAGTTTGCATCTACAATGGAAGACATTGCATTTTTATATCCTTCTTCAACCGCGAGTTTAACGCCTTTACCATCTCGTAATTCCTCTTTTATTCGTTCAAATATAATTACGTTAGCATCCACTGCCATACCTATTGTTAATACGATACCTGCAATACCAGGCAATGTTAGAGATGCTTGTAATGAAGCTAATGATCCAATCAAGAAAAAGATATTGGCAATCAACGCAACATTAGCAATTAATCCTGCTTTTGCATAATATGCCCACATATACACTAATACTAATAGCATGGCTATTGCAAAAGAGATAAATCCAGATTGAATATTATCAGCCCCAAGTGTTGGACCAACGATAACCTCATCAATAATTCTTGCCTTAGCAGGTAATGTACCCGACTTTAAAATATTGGCTAAGTCATCTGCTTCTTCAATAGAGAAGTTTCCTGAAATTTGAGAAACACCACCTGTAATTTGTTGTTGAACTGTTGGAGCTGAATAAACTGCTCCGTCCATGGTAATGGCAATTGCTTGTCCTTTATAAGTGTTTGTTAAATTAGCCCATTTCTCAGCACCATCAGCATTCATATGCATTACCACTTCCACTTGATTGGTGTTTTGATCAAAATCTTGACGAGCTTCAGTGATTACGCTTCCATCTAAATTTGGTGAACCATCGCGAGTAGTCACTTTAATAGCATATAAATAGAATACATCCGTTTCAACGCCATCTTCGCCAGCAATAGGCTTTGCTCCCCACATAAATTTGATGTTCTTTGGAAAAACTGCGCGACTAACTCTATGATTTAACCAGGCATTTAATTGCGCTGTATCTTGAGAACGAGCAGCACCCATAATTCCATTAACCCAAACTTTTTGATTTTGCTCATTCGATGCTTGAGCTGCTTCTAGACTTAATAAAGTAAGAATAGATTGAGGTTCTAATTTCTTATTCTTTTCTTCCTCTTTTTTCTTTGCTTCTTCTGCTTTCTTTTTGGCTTCTTCTGCCTTAGCTAATACCAGTTTTGCAGAATCCGTTTCTTCAGGTTGAGTGGCATTTTCTGCAACTTCTGGCTCTACTTCATTCGTTTTAACCTTAACTGTATCTTCTATTACCTTCTCTTCGATTCCTTTTTCCTTCTTCACTAATAAACCAATCGCTTTATCAGCTTCAACAAGTGGAGTAATCAATTCGTAATTTCCAGATGTTGTCCAGAACTCAAGGTTAGCCGTGCTTTGTAATAATTTTCTTACACGAACTTTATCTTTTACACCAGGAAGCTCAACTGTAATTCTACCACTATTTGGTTGACGTTGAATGTTTGGTTGATTTACCCCGAATTTATTGATACGAGTATTCATGACCTGCTCCATATTCTCAATGGCCACATTTTTTTGTTCATTTAAAATCTCAATTACTTTATCGTTGGAGAAACTTGATTTAAATAAATCCTTATTGTGCATGCTGAAAATTTTAGCTAAGCTCGCTTCAGCATCATTCTTTTTGAATTCAGCATAAAAATTTTCAATGAAATCTTCATTATCGCCATACTTTTCTAAGGCTTTTTCAAATGGAACACGGAATTTTTTATTCTTCGTTTTTCCAGATAAATTATTAACTAAATCAGAAGTGGAGATTTCTAAAGTAACCGACATACCACCTTGAAGATCGAGTCCTAAACTCAACTCACGTTTTTTACAATCCTGATAAGTAAATCCGAATATCGGATAGACAGGCTTGTTATTCATGGTAAGCAAGTATTGCTCTTCATACTTTCTTTTTAGATTTTCAATTTGCGATTGGCTCGTCAAATCGAAAGTATCAGAATTCAGTATGGTACTTTTTACTTTAGCCAGATTCAATAAAGAATCTAATTTTGATTCGGCATATTTTGTAGCATCTTTTTCAACTCCTGTGGTTACCCAAGAATAAGAAATCTGAAATAAGCAGGCTAATGTCAGAAGGATTGTAAAAACCCAGATCGTAGCTTTGTTTTGCATTAGAAATGATATTTATTTAGTCAATTTTTAGGGGTGCAAATATAAAAGAACATTACTGATTTACCAATATAATATCTAATTATCAGATATTCAGGCTTAAAATTCTTGTAATTTCTTGATTATCTTTGTACAGGCAACAAAACTAATCCTATTTTCGTCTAAATTACTATGAAACAAATCTTTTCCACTCTTTGGATGATTTTGGCCTTTGCGAGCCTAATGGCTCAGCCTAACACCTATCTTTTCTCTCGTTTCGATAGTATTCCCGTCACTATCAACTCTTCAGCCTTAGATTTTCCATGGGCAGGTGGGCTAAACTACTCTCAATTTTCTAACATTGACTTGAATTTTGATGGAAATAATGACCTATTTATTTTTGATAGAACGGGAAACAAAACGCTAACATTTTTACATTCAGGAGTTTCAGATGTCGCTGATTTTCAATATGCCCCAGATTATGAAGCTCAATTTCCGAATATGACCAATTGGGCATTATTGGTAGATTATAATTGTGATGGCTTGCCAGATATTTTTACCAATAGTCCAGGTGGAATTCGCATTTTTAAAAATACCTCTTCCATTTTAACGGGAATTTCTTTCGTGATGGTTGAGAATTTACTTTACTCCTATTTCTACTCTGGAATGGTTAATTTATATGTTAGTTCAGTGGATTTACCTGCTATAACGGATATTGATAATGATGGTGATGTTGATATTTTGACGTTTGGTTTAGTAGGATCAAAATTAGAATACCACAAAAATTTATCGGTTGAATCTGGATTTGGTTGTGATAGTTTACACTTTCGTTTAAAAAATGATTGTTGGGGAAATTTTAGTGAAGCCATCACCAATAATGAATTGACATTATTTGACACTTGTGCAACAACAATAACGTCGCCAGAAATAGATTTTACTCCAGTTTCGTTAATAGGCGATGTAAAATACGATTCAATAGAAATGGGAGGAATTCGTCATTCTGGCTCTTGTTTAATTGCTTTTGATAATAATGGTATAAACAGTAAAGATTTATTACTTGGAGATATTTCTGCAAAAAATTTAGTTTATGCCGAAAATGGAGGTGTTAGTCCCAATCTAAATTCTTCTATAATTGCACAAGACACCTTGTTTCCTTCTTATAATATACCCATTAATATCAAAACTATGGCTTGCCCTTTTAATGTGGATGTTAATAATGATGGAAATCTTGATTTAATTGTTACACCACAATCAACAGCAGTGAGTGAAAATGCAAAAGGTGTTGCCTATTACCAGAATGACTCTATTACCACATTTCCTAATTTTAATTTTCAAACATCCAACTTATTTCAAATTGATATGATAGAAAGAGGAGAAGGCGCGTTGCCCGTTTTGTTTGATTATGACAACGATGGTTTATTAGATTTGTTGGTTTCGAATTATGGTTTTTTCAACGCTTCAACAGATACCTATACATCTAAACTTTGTTTGTTTAGAAATAATGGATCCGCCACACAACCTTCATTTATTCAAATCAATGATAATTTCGAAAATCTTTCAGCGACTATGAATGATTTTAGTTTACATCCCGCTTTTGGTGATTTAAATAATGATGGTGATGGAGATATGTTAGTTGGGGGATATAACGGAACGTTATTTTACTTTGAAAATATTGCAGGAGCTGGCAATCCGGCTGATTTTGTTTTATCACAGGCTAATTTAACAGATAATACTACATCCATTATTGACGTTGGACAATACTCCACGCCCTTCTTAAAAGATCTGGATCGTGATGGTGACAATGATTTATTAATTGGAGAAAGAAATGGAAATATTAATTATTATGAAAACATTGGAACAGCTTCTGTTTTCAGTTTTAGATATAGAACAGATACATTAGGTGGAATAAAAGTAAATCAAGCGGGTTACGTAACTGGATTTAGTGTTCCTTCGGTTTATGATGATAATGGAAAGTATCAATTAATAATTGGTTCGCAAACGGGATATGTTCATCATTACGATAGCATTGAAAATAATATTTTGGGTAGTTACCGTAAGGTAGATACAACGCTATTAGGTTATCCGCATGGAATTAGAAGTGGTGTTGCACCTGTTGACATTAATAATGATGGTTATATGGACCTTTTTACTGGAAATTATCGAGGTGGATTAAGTTTTTTTAAAGGAGATTCGCAAGGGACAATTGGGATAAAAGAAGAAGTTTTAAGTCAAATACATATTTATCCAAATCCTACCCAAAACAGTATTAATTTTGAGTTTAATTCAGAAAACGAGGTTAAATTGAAATTAGTAGACATTACAGGAAGAATAATTAGAGAGGATAAAATATATAACGGTTACTCTTTAGATATTCATAATTTAGCAGATGGAATTTATTTTATATGCTTAGAATATCAATCACAAACAATTACTCATAAAATAGTTAAACAATAATTTCGATAAAAACCATTAAAATGATATTTAGAAAATTATTATTTTATTCAATTAGCATTTCGCTTTTCCTATTGGAATCTTGCACAAAAACACCAGGACCCGGAGGAAAAGCAATTATAAATGTTCATGTGATAGATGGTATTAGTAATATTCCTAACACAGAAATTAAAATAAAATACGGATCTGATAGCTATCCTGGTATAGCCGCCACATATGACAATACGATAATTGGAGATGTTAATGGCAAAAATAGTTTTGAGGGATTACAAAGAGGGGATTATTATATTTACACCTCTTATTTGGATACTTCAGGTTTACTTCATGAAGGAGGAGCCTATGTAAAAATAAATAATAAGCCTGGGGAGCAACATATTGTTGTAGATATGGGTGAAGAAGATCCTTTTTAAATGAATCTACCTGATTATTTAGTATTATTTGATGGTCATTGTCATTTATGTGATGGAAGCGTAAAATTTATCTTGAAACACGACACTCATAAAGTTTTCAAATTTGCCTCGCTTCAATCGGAAACAGGAAAAAAAATAATTGAAAAATATCGAATTGATCTTTCCGTAGGTGAATCCATTATTTATATAAAAAAAGAAAAAGTTTACACTAAATCTTCAGCAGCACTTTGGATTGCAAATGAAATTAAATTTCCAGCCACCTTAATTTCTGGGTTGATCATTTTTCCACCGATGATCCGTGATTTTACCTATGATTTTATTGCAAAAAACAGATATAAATGGTTTGGCAAAAGTGAAACCTGTTTATTGCCCGATCCCGAACAAAGAAATCGATTTATCGATTTATAATTACCTATTTTCGATTAACATTTGAGCGCCCTTTTCTCCAATTTTAGATCCAATAGCCACGCCCATTCCGCCCATTCTTACCGCTACAAAAACATTCTTTCCGACAGGTTTTACAATTGGTATTTTTTCTGATCCAACTCCCATAATTCCACTCCAACGATACTCAATTTTAAAATCTTTTCCAGGAATAATATCTTCTCTCAGCATTTTTTCGAGATGATCTTGAATTAATTGAGTAGTTTCCATTTCAGTTGTATTTTCACCTATGAAATCTAAATTTCTACCGCCTCCTAATAATACTCTGTCGTTTATATTTCTAAAATAATTATACCCTCGATCATAATGAAAAGTGCCGTTTAATTTTAAATCTTTTATTGGTGATGTAACTAAAACTTGTGCTCGAGCAGGCTGAACATCTAAATCGGGGAGTAATTGACGTGCAAATCCATTCGTAGTAATAATTAATTGCTTGGCAGAAAAATTTAACTCATTTGAAAATATTTTGACCTCATTTTCGGTTTCCTCATAATGATTAATTAAAATATTATTTAATACAATAATATCATTTAAATAAGCCTTTTTTAATAAATTAAACATCATTAATCCGGTGTCAATACTTCCTTCATAAGAATTTCCTATGGTGTATCTAACGTTATTAGAAAATCCATTTCTAGAAATTAAATTAGTATTAATTGAATAAACTTCATTTCCAATAAAATCAGAAAATAATTGATTGTATTTTTCAATATTTTCAGCGCATTTATTGAATATATTTAAATCATTTTCGGAAAAAAGTTCATATCCTCCACAAGCATTATAACCAATCGCTTCATCCGACAATTCGAATCTAAGTTTTTGTAAACCTTCAAAACGCATTTTTACTAAATCAACCGACTCTTCTAAACTAAAGTGGTTAAGATCATCCATTAATTCGGAGAGGGAACCGAAACAGCAAAATCCCGCATTCTTAGTACTTGCACCATTTGGCAATATTCCTCGTTCCAAAACCACCACTTTCCAATTGGGATTTTTACGCTTGATTTCCAACGCAGTAAATAACCCAACAATTCCTGAGCCGACAATCACTAAATCAACTTGCTCAAAAAAGGTTTTTTTTTCCCAGTAACTAAAGTTATTTTTCATCGTTAAATCTTTGATTGAAAACTAGGGTTTAAAACTAAGTCATTTTTTTTAAGATATTTGTAAAGAATAACTGAACTTTTTTGCACCAAGGGTGTATCTGTTTAAAATGAGGTCAAAATTTACATACTTTTTCTTACTTCTTTGGTTGATTCCCATAATAGGGTTCTCTCAAGCTACTTCTACAATTGAAATCAAGGGAGATGTTGATGACTTAAATACCGGTGCCGGTTTATCGGGAGTAACAGTAAGTGTTTACAAAAATGGTTCTTTGTTAGAGTCAGTAGTTACAGGTTCTGGTGGAAAATATAAAATT